>JALNVT010000174.1 GCA_023231265.1 Sphaerochaetaceae bacterium | reverse complement strand
TTTTTTATGTGATGCTCAGTATTTTAATATTTTCTTAATCAATAATTGTGATAAAATGTATTTAGATGGTTGCTTCATTTTATTTAATCTAATTTGATTATTTAAATCTTGTATACAGAATGTTATTATTGACCACATAGTTTTTATGGTTTATTATTTATTTACGATTAAACAAGGAGCGTTTGTATGAACATTGTAGTATTGGATGGTTACACTTTGAATCCAGGAGATTTGACTTGGAATGGTTTTTCTAGCATTGGTGATATCAAGGTTTATGATAGAACTGAAGGAAAAGATATAATAGATAGAATTGGTGATGCTCAATTTGTATTGACCAACAAGACTCCTCTAGGAGAGAAAGAATTTGCTGCCTGCCCAAATTTGAAATATGTTGGAGTTCTTGCAACAGGTTACAATGTTGTTGATGTTGAAGCAGCTAAGAAAAGAGGAGTCGTTGTTACAAACATACCAACCTATGGAACAACAGCTGTATCACAGTTTGTTTTTGCCCTTCTACTGGAATTGTGCCACCACGTGGGGCATCACTCAAAGAGAGTCTCCGAGGGAGCATGGGCTGACAGTCCTGATTTTTGTTTTTGGGATTATCCAAGCATGGAATTGTATGGCAAGACAATTGGTATCGTTGGTATGGGAAGAATTGGTCATGCAACGAGCATCATTGCAAAAGGCTTTGGCATGAAAGTTTTGGCTTATGATGCATATGTAAATAAAGAGTTCCAGAAAGAAGGAATTGAATATGTATCACTTGATGAGCTTCTTCAGCAAAGTGATGTTGTGACTCTCCACTGTCCACTCTTCAAAGAGAACACAAAGATGATAAACAAAAATACAATAGCTGAGATGAAAGATGGGGCAATTCTCATAAATACATCACGAGGCCCTCTGATTGATGAAGATGATCTGTTTGAGGCTCTTGAGACCAAGAAATTAGCTGGTGCAGCACTTGATGTGCTGGCTGTTGAACCTCCAAAAGGTCAGAACAGATTGACAGCATTGGACAATTGCATTGTAACTCCTCATATTGCCTGGGCTCCTAGGGAATCCAGATCACGGCTCATGAATATTGCCGTGGAGAATTTGAAGAGTTTTGTAGGTGGTGAGGTTGTTAACTGCGTCAGCAAATAATTTGAATTTTAGATAATGCTTTTCTTCCCTTGATTGAGTTCTGGGAAGTTTTTTTTGCAAAAAAAAACCATGCAGTATCAAAGATACCACATGGAAATATTATAAGGAGGGTAAAAAAAGAATGTGAAATCTTTATCAAATAGAAATAAAGATCTAACGAGTCGATTTTTAACAATAACAAACACTCAATACCAAGCACAAAAAAGATATTGATCCATGAGTTATCTATATCCTATAGCATATATGAAATTTGTCAAACAAATTTTATTTACAGGTAAAACATTCCTAAATAGGACCTATATACTTATATTTAAAATATACAGTGGATTAATTTATTTATATTTATCAAAATTTACCATTTACAGGAAACTTTGGGTATAATTGTGTTATGTTCAGTAACAGAGTTTCATTTGATTCCAAAAAAAGATTCAGGAGACAGTGCTCTCTGAATCTTTAAAATTATGATTGAAGGACAAAATGTATACTTTCTGAAACTAAATCACCAGATCCAGTGGTTCAGATGTATATTTTGTCTTGTTGTTTTTTAAGAACATGCTCATGTAGATAGGAAGGTATGTGATCTTACCACTCTGAATTAAATTGCCTCCATAAAGAGCATATCCCTCACTGAAATTGTACTTATCTCCATCTAGAAGAATGTTCAGCAGAGAGTGCTTGTTGATGGTGTTCTTGCCTTTTATTACCAATGGAATGATCTTGTTATCAATTTCAACCATGAAAACAATTTTTCCTTTATTGTTTATGTTGTAATAAAATAGCTTGTAGCCATTTGATAGCAATTCAGATGCCAGAGCATTCTCATAAAGGCCCTTTTTGTTTTTTGATGGAATGTTTTCAAGTAGATCATTCTTTGATTCATCATCCAAATCTTTTGTAACAAGACCTATATCTGATTTATAAAGTTTGAAGAGATTTTTTGATTCATTGTTTCCAAGTGGAGTGTTGAGTTCTGTAACATTTGGAACAGAGAGAGCAAAACCTGCATCAACAAGCCAATTTATTTTATGCTCTGCATTCTCAAATCTTGCGTTCTTATCAAATTCACTCAATTTGAATCTGATGTTGTTCTTTTTGACCTGCTTTTGAATATTGTTGTAAAGCTTCACCATATTCTGTTTGGTATTTTTTGAATACCTGGTGATCTCAGTTCGATAGACCTCATCAATATGCTTCTTTTTGTCATCAACTCTGTTTAAATCCAATGTGTTCAGATATTCTTCAACAGGTGCTGGCATTCCGCCTACTAAGAGATATTTGTTGAAGTGATTCATGAGTACATTATGGATTCCCTCATTGATTGTCTTCTTGTTGATGAAGCAATCTTCAAGATATTCAAATATATCGCTGTTTACATTGTGGGCTGTCAAGAACTCTTCAAAGTTGAGGGGATACATCTCCAATACCTGTATATATTTTTGAGGAAGAGATTCTATCTCTTCTTTCATCTCCACATTCAAGAATGATCCACTCAAGATGAAATCATACTTGTTATCTGATACAAGTTCTGGAATCATGGGCAATATCTGTTTGAAAGTTTGAACTTCATCTAGGAATATCAAAGTTCTACCTGGCAGCAAATAAGTCTTTCCCTGTCGAGATAGCTCGATGTATAGATCCTGCTTTGAGAAATCTCTATCTTTCAATAATTTTGAATTTTGATGCTCTGAGAAATTGAATTCAACAAATGTACTGTAGTTTTTCATACCAAAATCTCTAATAGCAGATGATTTTCCACACTGGCTGACCCCAGTTACAATTAGAGCTGTTTTCTGAGCACAATTTTTCCAGTTGCTAAGATCGCTGTATATCTTCCTTTTTAGCACGTTAGACCTCTTTTTTTTGTTTAACGTTCTAATTTAGATACAAAGATAAATACATAGTTATCCTATGTAGCCAAATAGTTAACGTTTTTCACCATATATTTTATAATTATCATTCAAGTAGGTCTGAGCACCTGTTTTCAATCAGTCAAATCGAATGCAGATGCTGCATATCTATCTCGTCAGATAAAATAAACTCAGTTAAAAAAAATGGAAATACAGAAAATGATGCCTAAAATAGTCACAATTAGGTATCAAGAATGAGCAAATAATTGAAATCATTGTATATGTAAACACAATGACAGTCTGGCCATCTTGTTGGAATATCTACAGATGGTGGCGCTTTTGACGTCCAACAACATTGAGGTAATCCTAATAAAGTGGCCAAAACAGTAATTTTAAAGACACTGCTGTGCAGCAGATTTGAATCTGTGCTCTTCAGGTAGGTAAGATGATTTTATAGATCTCAATCGTACCAATAATTTCACATAATTTTCATTTTTTTTTAATCAAATAAATATTAGCATGCATATATGGTTTTAGCAATGTTTTTCGCTTGTTTATGGATGATATAATGGGTTAATCGTTTTAATTTGGAAAAAAATGTGATTTTGATTATGAAACAAAGGAGCTACTGTACATCACTGCAGTAACTCCAAAATAACCACGCCATTCGAACTTATTTATTACTATTTGAACTCTGTCGCCTTATCTTCCAATTCTTATAGGTCTGAGTTCCTGTTATAAATGTCATTGCAATAACAAATATGAGGATCAAACATACAGGGCGAGTGAATAATGGTTTCAACGAGCCCTCACTTACCATGAGACCTCGACGCAGATTTGCATCAGCCATTCCATTCAAAATAACGCCAATTACAAGAGGAGGAACTGGAAAGCCATATTTTGTTAGGTAATAAGTTATGATACCCATTGGAATCATGAGGTATAGGTTGATAAATTTCAGACCTAAAGAATATGAACCAATGATACACAGTACACCAACAACAGGCATGAACAATGCTGGTGGTATCTGAAGTAATTTAACTACCTTAGGAGCCAAGTAGATACCGCAGAACCACATTGCAAAGGAAGCAAGCAACAATATAGCCGCTATCTCTGTGATGAATCCAGGGCGATCTATTGATAACATGGGTCCAGGAGACACTCCATGCAACAAGAAAGCTCCAAGTAACATTGCAGCAGGAGGGGAGCCTGGAATACCCATTGAAAGCAATGGAATCATGGCTCCACCTATGCAGGCATTGTTTGCAACCTCGGTTGCAACTATTCCCTCTTCATAACCAGTGCCATAAAGCTCTGGATGTTTTGAAGTGCTCTTTGCAGTTCCATAAGAAACCCAAGCAGCAATATCCTCACCAATACCAGGAACAGAGCCAATACCAACACCAATCAGTGCTGATCTTACTATGTGTTTTATATTGGAACCAATAACTGCCCATGATGGAATGATTTTATCAAGTTTTGTAGCTTTTGGTGGTTTCTGATTCTCTCCTAGAGATTGAATTATCTGAGGTATACCAAAGGCACCTATCAAAACAGGAACAACCTCAACACCACCTTCAAGAGCATGGAAACCAAGTGTATATCTGGGATAAACTTGAAGAGTATCGCAACCAACCATGGCAAGAAACAGTCCCAAGAAACCAGCCAACCAGCCTTTCTGTACTGTATCAGGACATGATATAGATCCACTTATCAAAATACCGAAGAAAGCAAGCAGAAAATATTCGAAAGATGTGAACTGAAGAGCCAACTGTGACATCAACGGTATGAACACAACAACGAATAAAATACTTATGCATGTTCCAATTGCGGAAGCAGTGGTTGTGAGACCTAAAGACTTACCAGCAAGTCCCTTCTTTGCCATAGGATAACCTTCCATAGCAGTTGCTGCACTTGCAGCAGTACCTGGAATGTTGATTGTGATAGCTGAAAAAGAACCACCATAAACTTCACCTACATAAATAGCCATCAATGCAACCATTGCTACATTTAAGTCCATTCCATATGTAAGAGTTGTAAGTAAAGCAACACCTAGGGTTGCTGTCAGACCAGGCAATGCACCAAATATTATTCCCATGAATGTACATGCAAACAACAAAATTAACTGTGAAGGATTGGTCAGAATTGTGCCAATTTGAGCGAAGAAGATCCCAAATTGTTGTAAAATAGACATATTAGAATTCTCCTTTTAAAATGCGTAATAAATTAAATACATAAAGTTCATGATGAAGCCCTCTTTAGGCATTGGAACTCTAAGACCAAATCTGAATATAACAGCAATTACAAGTGGTGTGATTATAGATAC
>JALNVT010000173.1 GCA_023231265.1 Sphaerochaetaceae bacterium | reverse complement strand
ATATCAGAAGTAGCACAGCCGTGAAGACCCATTTTAGCTTCAGCTTTACCACATTGAACACCTTCTTGATCCATCTCTACGATGAAAGCAGTTATTCCGCGGTTTCTTTTTGAAGGATCAGTTTTTGCATATACAATAGCAAAATCAGCAATTGGAGCACCTGTGATAAATGTTTTTCTACCATTTAAAATCCAATCTTCATTGTCTTTAACAGCTGAAGTTGTCATGCTACCTGCATCACTACCAGCACCTGGTTCTGTCAAAGCGAATGACATGTATTTCTCACCTCTAGCAAGTGGTTTCAAATACTTATCTTTCTGTTCTTTTGTACCTGATAACAATAAAGGACCACTACCAAGGGAATTGGCACTAGAAACGTAGATACTTGCTATTGGACTGACTCTTGTGATCTCTTCCATAACTGCTACGTAACTTACTGTATCGCCTCCAGCTCCACCAGCATCAACTGGCATCTTAATTCCAAGGAATCCACAATCACCCATCTTCTTGTATAGGTCCATTGGGAAAACACAGGTCTCTTCGATTTCATCAAGAATATCCTTAGTAAATTCTTTCTCAGCAAACTCTTTAGCCAATTTCTTAATTAGCTTTTGCTGTTGGTTTAACTCCATTGATTTCTCCTTACATTAATTTGTTCAAAATTATCTGTTTAATTTTTTTTGTATCTATTTTTCCATTTTCCAGGGCAGGAAAATCTTCAAGCCTTATAAAGTATTTTGGTACCTTATAATCTGCTAAATGCTGTTTCACAAATTCAATTAATTCTTGTTCAATTTTAGCGCTCTTGCTTCTGTATACAGCAGCTATTGCCTCACCTGAGAAGTCATCACATATACCCAATACTTTGACCTGCTGGATTCCATGAAAATTTAAAATGATGTTCTCTATCTCACTTGGGCAGATGTTCTCACCATTCTTTATAATCATCTCTTTAAATCTACCTGTTAAGAACAGATAGCTATTCTCATCAAGATATCCTGCATCACCTGTTCTGAGCCAATTGTCTTTGGTGTACAAAGAGACATTCTCTTCTTTCAGGTTGTAATAACCATTTTTTAAGACATTGAATCCTTTAACCTGAATCTCTCCAACAACTCCACTTGCGACCTCGCATTGCATATCATTGTCAAAAATTTCAACTCAAGTCCATCAATCACCTTTCCTACAGATCTACCTCTGAGACTCACAGGATCACCATATTCAGTAAATGTAATTGCCGGAGATGTTTCAGTCTGGCCATATGATTGCTGAAGATATGGAAGATGACATCTCTCACTGATTTCTTTAAAATTCTTTGGGCTCACACACTCACCTGCTATGATTCCTGACTTCAAACTTGTCAGATCAAATGAATCAAAATCTTTGTTATTCATCAAAGATTTGTACATTGAAGGAACTCCGTTTAGTACAGTACATCTGTACTTTTCAATTGTTTGAAGAATTGGAAGTGAACGGGTTGAAGTGAGGCACAGCTGTAAGTTTTTATTCAAACTTGCTAGCAAACCGCATGACAGACCAAAGCAATGGAAAAAAGGTAAAGGCAAGCAAACTACATCCTCTTCAGTCCATCTCAAAGATTCAATCTGTAAGTTCGAAATATTCAACATCTGATAATGAGTCAATACAACTCCTTTCACTTTGGAAGTTGTCCCTGAAGTGAAAATCATATTGAGATTGTCATGAGTGTCGATATTTGAATCTATAATAGAATAGTAGGATGGATCAAAATCTTTATAATTGTTCATCCAACATCTGAATCTTTTTTCGCCAATATCAAAACAAGCTTTAAAATTTGGTATTTGCTCAAAATTGATTGAATCAATCAAATCAATGTATTTTATTTTTTTGTAACCATCTCCATAAAGTAAAAACTCTAAATCGGCATAGCAAGTTATATCTTTCAATTCAATACTTTTGTAATTATAGTTGATAAGTACAGGCAATGCTCCAATTCTTGTCAGAGCCAAATATGATACTATCCATTCCAAAGAATTGGCACAGAAAAGACCTACATGAGAGTTCTTTCGAATTCCTGCATCAATAAATTGAGATGCAGCATAATTCGATAGTGCAGTCAGTTCTTTCCAAGTGACCTTTCTTTCTTTTTCAATGATTATGACCTTATTTGGTGATTCTTGAGTCCTCAGCTTCAGAAGAGATGATATTGTTGAATTATTAATATTGATCTCCCAAATTTAATTTAAATTTTTTTTCAAGCTTTCATAAGCAAGTAAAGAAGCTCCCAATGCACCCATAAATTGAGCATCTGGGTTGAAATTAATTTCATCATTCAATTCTTGACTCAACGCTTTACGTACGCCTTTATTCAAGGCCACTCCACCAGACATGTAAATCTTTGAACTTATTTTGCCTCTTTTAGCAAGATTGGCAGTTCTAGAAGCTACAGATTGGCAGATTCCAGCTACAAGGTCATGTATGTCCACACCCTTCGATAGTTGCGAAATCACCTCTGATTCCGCAAATACCGTACAGGTACTAGAAATAGTAATAGGATGCATTGATTTTAATGCATAATCACCTAAGTCATTTATATCAACATTCAATATACCAGACATAACATCTAGAAAACGTCCTGTACCAGCAGCACATTTATCATTCATCAAAAAATTATTAATGACTCCATTCTCATTCAAGAAGATTACTTTAGCATCCTGTCCGCCAATATCGATGATTGTTTTTGTTTCTGGATCAGTAAAAAAAGCACCTCTAGCATGACAGCTCAATTCACTTTTATTACCATTTGCTTGTGCAAAGTTATTTCTTCCGTAACCTGTAGAGATGATACAGGAGATATCATCCATACTCAGTTTTGCGTCTTCCAAACTTTTTTTGACAGCAATATCTGGTCCATCACTTCCAGTCCCTCTTTTGACGAGATTCTTTGTAACTATTCTTTTTCCATCTTCTAAAATTACACATTTAGAAGTTGTTGAGCCTATATCTATTCCTAGTGTAAACATGTATATCCCTTTATTAATTCAGCATATCTTTGAATGTTTCAATTAAAGTTTCTGCTTGACCATATTCTTTTGTCTGTCTATCAACTTCAACTTGTACCAAAGGCATATTTGCTTCTTCACAAGCTTTTTTAATAGCAGGGTAATCAAATTCTTCTGGATCACAGAACTTAGTCATAACAAGCAAGATGCCTTTTGCATCATATTTTTTAGCCTGTTCAACTATGTAATTAACACGATTCAATTTTGGATCATACAATACAGAACAGTTATCCATATTTGCCCATTTTTCTGATAAGCTCTGAAGAGCTGCATCTTTAACTTCAGCATCAGTTCTGTACTGTCTGGTTTCAGCAGCAACATCATCAGCTACAATCTGAAGATTGTTCTTATCTAAAATTTCCAAGAAAGCTTTTTGATCAGCGAGAATTCCTGTTGTATAGATTTTAGTTTTATCGGAAACTTCATCTTCTTTGCTGATTGCATCAATCAAATCATTTACCATTTTGGTGTGCTCTTCTTTTAGAACAAAAGTAGCTGATTTAAATACAGCTGATCTATCTGTTGCAGAGACATCACTATGTTTTGAACACAAAACTGCAAATCTTCTCATTGCATCATTGTGAGCATTGTAAACTTCGATTGAATCTTTCAATTTTGCTTCATCAAATTTTTCACCAGTAGCTTTTTCTAGAGCTTCAATTACACTTTCATAAACTTTGTATGTGTATTTGATACCAAAATCAGCTTTTCTGTTCTGAGGATAAGCAACAGGAATGAAAGGTACATCTTCAACAGCAGCTTTCCAGTTCTGTCCCAAACATTTTAAAGTATCACATAGATGTGGAATTAAAACGGCACTTACACCCTGGTATTTTTTGTTCATACCCAACTGCAATAAGCTCTGAGCTATTGAACAATAGAATGTTGGAAAGTATTCTTTTGCATCATTGATCTCAACATCAGCTCCCCAAGCACCCATTGGAACCAATCCCATTGAGTGTGCGATTTCTTCAGGAGTATAAACTGGTGCTACTAAAACTATTTTTTTCCCTTCTTTCAAATATCTATCTTTGATTTCTTTAGGGTTGTTAGCTAAATTATAAAAAGGTTTAAAAAGTTCTGTTTTATTCATTATTTTGTCTCCTTGTTTGCTTCAATAAGTTCAGATAATCCTTGAACTCGAGTTTCATACTGTGCTTCAGAGAAACAACTTGGATCCGCTTGGTCACCATCAAAACTTACTACAGGAATATCGCATTCATCACTGATTCTTCTTGACATCTCTGGCATGAATCCACTCCAAAGTTTACAGGAACGGTTTGTATGAACCAAAACTCCATCAACACCAATTTCTTTACACATTTTAGTTCTGTTTGAAGTAGCTCTTTCAAGACTCACTGAATTTGGAACATTTGAATAAGCTCTGCACAATCCCTTCATATCATCATAGATATAACTGAAAGCATCAGCATAAACTGTAGCAACCATGTTTAGATTGTTATCTTTCAAACCATGACCTGTAGCTCTCAACCAAGGCCAACATGCGATTCCTTCAAACATGATACGACCCTTCTCTTCGCCTCTGAAGGTTGAAATACCTTTTTTGTGAAGTTCTTCCCATTCATCGCATAACTGTTCCATAGCTTCAGCTGCTTCGAGTTTACCTCTAGCTGTTACCATAACTGCCATGTGGTTCAAAAGAACAAAACCATTGAAAGGAGAAGGTTTGTATGTAGCTTTTTTACAAGCTTTCATCCAAGCTCTTGAAGAACGTCCAGAAATGTCTTGAACTTCTTTGAATTTTTCTTCGCTCCATTTCTTACCGGTCAGTTTTTCAAGTCCATGAACTACATCCCAGAATTGATCTTCAATGTACTGCAGTTTGTCATCAGTAACTTCAAATTCATTGCTGTAAGGGAAGTCAATCATAAACATTGGAATATCTAATTGCACTGCAAGGTTTTCATACCATTTGATCATGATATTGCAGATGTTGCTTGAACACAGTAAAAAATCAGGTAGTGGAACATCCTGCTCTGGGCAAGATTTGATCTTTGCATAAGCAAAGTTAACTCTTGCATATGCACATACATCATTGCAGTAACCATCTGCTTCAGCGATACTGCACATCTTTTCACCTGCTCCACGAGCGGCAATTGCAGCAGCTTGGTTTTCAGGATAAACAACATGTAATCCTAATGTTTCAGGTATTTCAACTGGAAAGTTAGAAGCACACCAACCAATCATCTCACCATTTTTTTTAGCTTCCATTGCATCTGTATAAGCTTTCTTTGCAATGGTATTCAATTTGTAATCAGCGGAATTTGGATCTACTGGTCT
>JALNVT010000172.1 GCA_023231265.1 Sphaerochaetaceae bacterium | reverse complement strand
TAATGTAATTGTAGGACCCAAACGTAAGCGAGGTCGACCCAGGAAACAGAAAAATGAAATTTTGAAAAATCAAAATTAAATCCCAATTAATTAAGTAAAGTTCGAAGAATTGGTAAACTGTTACTTAAATTATCTGACAATACAAATGATAATACCTGTTTTGTACAAGCATCTCTTATTACTGATAAATAGGCTTTTTTACTTCTATTAACTCCATAATACATATAAGTAATATCTGTTGTTAATAACTCTCCAGGTCCATAATCTCCCCATTTTCTTTGAACTCTATTTTTAGCATAAGTACTTATTTGGGTTGCTTTAAGCATTTTTCTATATGCCCAGAACAAGACTTGAACTTGCACAACCTTGCGGTCACTAGGACCTGAACCTAGCGCGTATACCAATTTCGCCACCTGGGCAGTAGATGTTAGAAACTATAAAGTTTTGTTATGACTATGTCAATTATTTGTTGTAATTAAATTAAAATAAAACATCATAAAAAATTCTATATTTCTCAAGATTTGACTTGATTGAAAGTTATTTGCAATATAAATTGAATACATGAGTATAAAAGTTTTATTTCTAGGTGAGATAGTTGGCAAACCAGGTACAACTGTTGTTAAACAATTATTGAAAACCGTAAAAGAAAAAGAGAATATAGATTTAGTAGTAGCTAACGGTGAAGGTGTTACCAATGGTTTTGGTATTGGTAAAAATCATGCAATCATGATCCATAAGATGGGTATTGATTATATTACTGGCGGTGAAAAAATCTATTTCAAAATAGATATGGTTGATTTTATTGATAAAAACAACTTTGTTATTCGTCCTGCGAACTACCCTCTTTCAAATCCTGGAAAAGGAATCAGATATGCTGATGTAAAAGGAAAGAAAATTGCTATAGTAAATTTACTTGGTAATTCAGATTTCCCTAGAACTCACCTTCAGAATGCTTTTTTAAGTGCTAATAGCATTATTGAAGGTATTAAGGATAATTGTGATATAATACTTCTGCAATTCCATGCTTCAACAACTGCTGAGAAAAACACCATGGCTTATATGCTTGATGGTAAAGTAAGTGCAGTTATTGGAACACATTGTAAATCACTTACAAGTGATGAGAGAGTATTAGAAAAGGGAACGGCCTTCATTACAGATAATGGAATGGTTGGCTCCACCATCAGTGTTGGTGGGTTTGATGCTGCAAATGAGATTGAAAAAATCATGAGTGCAATTCCAAGAAGATCAAAAGAATCATGGAATGGACTTGAGATGCAGGGAGCAATTGTTGAGATCGGTGACGATAATAAAGCAATTGATATCAAACGTATAAGAATTGGATGCGAGAATCCTACAAGGGTAAATAAATAAGATGTACGAAACAGTAGAGGTCGTAAAAAAAAATAAAGATAACATGATTGATGTTTCATGTCCAAAAACTGCATGTGAAAACTGCAGCGGTAGTATGTTTTGCAATGTAAAAGGCAAATCATTTGAAGCTTATGTTGATCCTAAATTTGACGATATAAAGGTTGGAGATAAAGCCAGACTTTACCTACCTCCTAAAAAAACAATAAGTTCAACTTTCATAACACTGATGGTTCCACTTCTATTCTTCCCTTTGTTTTATTTGATATTCCCTGTTGGAAGTGTTGGTTTGAGATTTTTAATTTCCTGCATTGGTGTTGTAGTGGGCTTCTTTGCAGTTTCAATGTATTTCAAGAAATCCAAATCTAAATATACTCCATCTGTTAATTATGTTTACAGTGAAGGTGAATCATATTTTGATGATGAAGATATTGATGCAAAGCCTATCATTTAAATAGAAACATAATAGATGAAAAGTTTAAACAAACATATATATCTATTTGCACTGGTACTTTCTTTGGCTTCAGTTATGAGCAGCTGCTCTTTTCTAGAAGAGAACCAAGAGAGGCCAGAGCCTGCAGTCCATCCTGATCTATCTTTTTATGATGCAACTTATACTATTGGTAGACCAGATGGAAACCCTTTTACTATAAAAGCAAAAGATCTTCAAATATATAAAAAAGAGGAAAAAGCAACAGGCAACATCATCTCATTTGAACAACGGGATGATGAGGGTGTTGTTCAAGTTTCTGGCACTTGTGATTCAATATCAATTGATACAGATGATGAAGATGCTGTACTGAGTGGAAATGTTTCTTTGAATATTGAAACAGAAGATCTCAATATCGTTAGTGATGAAGTTACTTGGGACAGTGATACTTCTATACTTGATACTGGAGATCAAAATGTGATTGTTACATGGTCAAACGGCAATACGATTACAGGAAAAGGCTTCACTGCAAATCTTGAAACACGTGATTTTGAACTTGCATCAATTGAGGAAGGTATAATAAATGAAGAAGATTAAATTGACTCTGTTGTTGATTCTATTATCAGCATCTATTTTTGCTTCAGATATTTCCTTCAATGGTGGATATACAAAAATTTCAATGAAAGAAGGACTTGAAGAGATCACTCTTGAAAATCCAGCTCATGTTGAAGTTGACTCTCTCTCTCTAACTGCAAATAAAATTTCTTTACTTGGAGAATCCTATGATAAAATAGAATGCACCGGTAAGGTTGTAATAGTTGATGAATCAAAAGGTCTCACAATCTTATGCACTTCCCTATTCTTCGATAGAACCAAAAATATAATATCCATTGTTGGTGGTGTTGAGATAGATGATACACAGAACAATCTTCATGCTACTGCTCTTCAGTTGGAATACAACATCGATAAAGGTATCATGGATTTGAGTGTAGAGATCAATCTTCTTCATATAGCAGATGATGAGGTCATGAAATGCACCTGCGATACTCTTCGTTTCGACAGAACAGACAGCTCTCTTGTCATGCTCGGAAATTCCACTGTAGATTGGAAAGAAGATAATTACAAAGCTCAAGCAATAAGTGTCAACATGAATAATAATGAAATCTCTCTCAAAGGTTCAATTGAAGGCACAATCAAAAACAACTAGAAACCACACTTTTACATAATTCTCGGTAGTTAGGATGGCTCTTTCATGATATAATGCAGTCAAAACTAATGAAAAGGAGAAAGGTTTTCTACCTTAAAAAATATATGAAACATATCCTTGAAATACAGGACCTTGAAAAAAATTATGGTAAGAAAAGAGTCGTAAAAGGCATATCTTTCTCTATGGAAAGCGGACAGGTAATTGGTCTGCTTGGTCCCAATGGCGCTGGAAAAACTACAACATTCTACATGATTGTTGGTTTTATCAAATCCAATGCTGGAAATATAAAATTAGATGAAAAAATAATAACAAAACTTCCAATGTTTGAAAGAGCCAGATTGGGTCTTTCATATCTACCACAGGAACCATCCATCTTTAGAAAGCTTTCTGTTGAAGATAATATAATGCTTGTTCTTGAAGAGCAGACAAACTTGAGTAAATCAGAAAAAATTGAAAAACGAGATTATCTTTTAGAAGAATTTGGTCTTCTCAACCTAAGAAAGCAACCAGGATTCACCCTATCAGGTGGAGAAAGAAGAAGAACAGAAATAGCTAGAGCTCTAGCTACAAATCCCAACTTTCTCTTGCTTGATGAACCCTTTGCAGGTATTGATCCAAAAGCCGTATCTGATATCAAGACTGTCATACAGGAATTGGCATCAAAAGGTATTGGCGTACTTTTAACTGATCATAATGTAAGAGATACATTATCAATAACAACATGCTCTCATATAATCAATGAGGGAACAATTTTGGTATCAGGTAAAAAGGAAGAGCTACTTGCAAATGAAATAGCCAAAGACATCTACTTTGGCTCTGCATTCGAGGAGAACTAAATGGGACTATCATTAACTCTCTCAACCAAACAAACATTAAGTTTATCCCCAATAATGCTCCAACGTCTTGAATTGATGGCTCTTCCTTTGAATGAGCTTCAAGAGAAGATCAAGGATGCCGTGGAGTCAAATCCAGCATTAGAGATTCCTAACGGAATGGAAAACTCTTGGGAAAATATAACGGAGAAGATACCCAACAAACGTCGTGAGGATGATTACTCAGATACTTCAGAGTATGGAAGTGATCAAAATGGCGTTTATGACAATGAAGCATCAGATAGAAAACAGCAATATATGGAAAATGCCTTATCTCAAAGTGAAACTTTGATGACGCATTTAACAAATCGCCTTCATCTAGACAAATTGACACCTGAAGAAGAAGAGATTGGCGAGCTGCTTATATCAAATCTAGACAAAGATGGATTCAACAGAATTCCTCTAGATTCAATTCTATCAAAAGAAAACGATGTTATTTTGAAGGACACCAATTTAAGTCATGATGAAAAACAATCATTGATTTATCACATGCAGAAAGTGATTCAGCAGTATGAACCTGTTGGTTGCTGCTGCGATAATTGGAGAGAGTCCATATATATTCAGGCTATATATAACAGACTTGAAGAGGAATATCATATTCCTTTTAAGAAGCTCATTGATGAAGAATTGGAAAAAGTTAGAGCAAATAAATTAAAAATTGTAGCAAAAGAAATCAATGTTGATGAGGAAACTCTCGATTATTTGCTGTCATTTTTAAAAACACTCACTCCATTTCCAGGCTCTCTTTATGACAGTGGACTTGAAGAATATGTAATCCCTGATCTTTCAATTCATATAATTGATGGAAAGATTGAATTCCACACAAGCTCAAATAACTTACCGGATCTAACAATTTCAAAAGATTTTGTAGAACTTGGAAAGGAAATCTCTGATAAAGAGACCAAAAAGTATATAAGAGAGCAGACAAAAGCTGCAAAGGAATTGATAGACCAGATTGATATGAGAAACAAAAACTTGTTCAAATTGGGCACAATTCTTATTGAGAGACAGAGTGAGTTCTTCTTCAAAGGCTTCAAATACATCAAGCCGCTGACTCAAAAAGAAGTTGCTGAAGAGATGGGAGTACATGAAACAACAGTATCTCGTCTTGCAAATCTTAAGTGGATGGAAACAGATTGGGGAATAATAAACATAAAACAGATGTTCTCATCTTCAATAGATTCAGCAGATGGAACAAAATCTAAAGCAGCAATCAAAGAAATGATAAAAGAAATTCTTGAGAATCATGAAGGTCCAAAGGCTCTTAGTGATCAAAAGATTGCAAATGCCTTGAATGAAAAAGGTGTATCAATTGCTCGTCGTACTGTAACAAAGTATAGAAAAGAGCTCAATATTGATTCAACTTACATAAGAGGTAACTAAAAAAAAGGAGGGAAACAAGTTTCCCTCTTTTTTTATATATTATTATAATACTAAATGGTTGAGAATTTACTTCTCTTCTTCATCTTCGTCTTC
>JALNVT010000171.1 GCA_023231265.1 Sphaerochaetaceae bacterium | reverse complement strand
TAAACATAAAAAATAATTTAAAAATCTTTGTTAAGTAATATCACTCAAAAATAGCTATTTAGAGTTGTTAAAAATAGGTCCAATTTGTTCTGAAATGCTATATAAGTTTATAAAACTTAAATTTATAGTTAGGTTTTATATGGTAAAATTATATAGTTTTTATATAGTTTTTGATGTTTACTATTTTAAAAAAATGACACACTTGATACCGACTAGTAAGCATGATACTGTAGGGGTGTTGAAAGACAAGGAGAGCTTAGACATGGTAGAACCTAGATTCGAAATCACAAGAGGAAGGAACAACAACAATATGTTCCAGCCTGATGAGAGTAGAGGATTATATTCTAAAATTGCAAATCAGAAGACTGTTCCTAAAGAAACAGCAGGATCAGTTGCAAAACCAATGGAAATGAAAAGTGTCCACGTAGAGGGCAAAACCGTTGATAAAAAAACTAGCTTTTTAGGATTCCTAAAGAGGAGTAAGTGATTTAAGTTTTCATTTAACATGCTCCATTATAGTTTCATTATTATAAAAGTAAGATGTCGAGTTTTCCCTCTCGACATCTTCTTTTCATTATAGGATGAATTTGTATTTTTTCTTGCATAACTTTTACATTCGTATAAGTATTTTTTTACTTATGATTTTATTCTATCCAAAATTCGAAATATAGTTCCATTTTGTAAGTTGTTTTTTAATCCGAAACCTTAATTACACTTGAAAACACACACTCAGTGTATTATACTTGATTCGATTTACAAAATATAATTTTTATTATTCGCAAATGAGAGACTTGATTGATATCGGGTCTATCAAATTATTTTGATAATGGAGTGTCGAAATGGACAAAAAGAAAATGGTTACGATCGATGGTAACACTGCTGCTGCACATATTGCATATGCGTTCAGTGAAGTTGCTGCTATCTACCCAATTACACCATCTTCACCAATGGGTGAATATGCTGACTCTTGGGCAAGTACAGGTAAGAAGAACCTTTGGGGTAAGAAAGTAGAAATCGTTGAAATGCAATCTGAAGCTGGTGCTGCTGGTGCAGTACACGGTGCTTTATCAGCTGGTGCATTAACAACAACATTCACAGCTTCTCAGGGCCTACTATTAATGATTCCTAACATGTATAAAATTGCTGGTGAAATGATGCCAACAGTATTCCATGTTTCAGCTCGTTCTTTAGCAGCTCAATCTCTATCAATTTTCGGCGATCATTCAGATGTAATGGCTTGTCGTAATACAGGTTTTGCTATGACTGCTGCAAGTAGTATTCAAGAAACTGAAGATATGGCTTTAGTAGCTCACTTAGCTACTCTTAAAACAGACGTACCTTTCTTAGCATTCTTTGATGGTTTCAGAACTTCTCATGAATATCAGAAGGTTGAAGAATTATCATACGATGATATCAAACCTTTAGTTGATGAAACATTGATCCAAAAGTTCCGTAACCGTGCACAACGTCCTGAACATCCAATGATTAAAGTTGCTGCTCAGAATGAAGATGTATACTTCCAGGGCCGTGAAACAGTTAACCCTTACTATGATGCAGTTCCTGAAGTTGTAGAAGAATACATGGGTGTTGTTTCTAAATTAACAGGTCGTCCTCTACACCTATTCACTTACACTGGTGCTGCAGATGCAACAGATGTAGTTATCGTAATGGGTAGTGGTGCTGATACATGTGAATGGGCAAGTAACTACATGAACGCACACGGTAGCAAAACTGGTGTTATTAATGTTCACCTATATCGTCCTTTCAGTGCTAAACACTTAGTTGCTGCACTTCCAAAGACAGTTAAGAGAATTGCAGTTCTTGATAGAACTAAAGAACCAGGCGCACTTGGTGAACCTCTATACTTGGACGTAGTAGCTGCATTATCACAAGAAAATGTACAAGGCGTTAAAGTTATTGGTGGTCGTTATGGTCTATCTTCAAAAGACTTCCCTCCAACACATGCTAAAGCAGTATTCGAACACCTAGCAGCAAAAGATTCATGGCACAACTTCACAGTTGGTATCAATGATGATGTTACTGGCCGTTCTATTAAAATTGGCGAAAGCATCGATGTAACACCTAAAGATGTTGTATCATGTATGTTCTGGGGCTTAGGTTCTGATGGTACTGTTGGTGCTAACAAAAACTCAATTAAGATTATTGGTAACAATACTCCTCAAAACGCTCAAGCTTATTTCTCATATGACTCAAAGAAATCTGGTGGTATCACAGTATCTCACCTAAGATTCGGCGAAAGCAAATTGAACATGCCTTGGTTGATTGACCATGCTAACTTCGTTGCTTGTCATAACCCAGCTTATATCGGTCGTTACGATATGCTAAGTTGCTTGAATGAAAATGGTGTATTCCTACTTAACTCTCAGATTCCATCTGATGAAGTATTTGAACACCTAACAAAGAAAATGCAGGAACAGATCATTGAAAAACATATCCGTTTCTACAATATCAACGCTTTAGAAATCGCTGAAGCTGCTGGACTTGGTACAAGAATCAACACTGTTATGCAGGCTGCTTTCTTCAAGATCAGTGCTATTCTTCCAGAAGAAGAAGCTATCTCTTTGATTAAAAAATACATTGAAAAAACTTTCTTAAAGAAAGGTGAAGCAATTGTTAAGAAAAACTGGGCTGCTGTTGATGGTGCATCTGATGCATTACATGAAGTTAAGATTCCAGCTAAAATCACAAAGAGCTATGAACCAGCTAAGTTGATCAAAGATGACGCTGATGATTTTGCAAAAGATATTATTCTTCCAATCATGCACAGAGAAGGTGACGATATTCCTGTTTCTAAGATGTCTTATGATGGTAAATTACCTTCAGCTACAGCTAAATTAGAAAAACGTGGTGTTGCTCCTTTCGTTTCAACATGGGAAGCTTCAAAATGTATCCAATGTAACCAATGTGTACAGGCTTGTCCTCATGCAGCTATTCGTTCTAAACAGATCGTTCCAGCTGAATTAGAAAAAGCTCCTAAGACTTTCACAACTATCAAATCTAACACTAAGAACACTCGTGACTTACAATTTAAGATCCAGGTATTCGTAGAAGATTGTCAGGGTTGTGGTGTTTGTGTAGAAGCTTGTCCTGTAAGCGCTCTTTCAATGCAAACTGCTGAATCTCAGAGAGAAGCTGGTGAAAACGAAAACCTAGACTTCTTTGAAACTCAACCTTATGCAGTTATGGATGGTGTTAAAGATACAACTGTTAAGGGCCTACAATTCAAACAACCTTTATTTGAATTCTCTGGTGCTTGTGCTGGTTGTGGTGAAACTCCATATGTTAAACTTGTATCTCAGATCTGTGGTGAGAACATGATTGCTGCTAACGCAACAGGTTGTTCTTCTATCTACTCTGGTACATTCCCAACTATTCCTTACACAAAACGTGATAGTGATGGTCGTGGCCCAGCTTGGGCAAACTCATTGTTTGAAGACAACGCTGAATACGGTCTAGGTATGAGAATGGCTGTAGACAGTAACCGTAACTTATTGAAGATCAACATTGATAAACTTCTTGAAGTTGGAACAACTCCAGAATTAACAGAAGCAATCAAGAAGAGCTTAGAAGTTTGGGGTTCTGCTAAAGATGATGCAATGGATGCACAGAATGCTGTACAGGCTGTATTACCTGCTGCTGTAGCTGCTGCAACTGATGCAAACAGAGAGATCTTAACTAAGATCGTTGAATTACAGGATTACTTCTGTGATAAGAACGTATTCATCATCGGTGGTGATGGTTGGGCTTATGATATCGGTTACGGTGGTGTTGACCATGCAGTTGCTTCAGGCAAAAACATCAACATCTTGGTACTAGATACAGAAGTTTACTCCAACACTGGTGGACAGGCTTCAAAGGCTACTCCTATTGGTGCTGTTGCTAAGTTTGCTAACTCTGGTAAACAGTTAGGTAAGAAGAACCTTGGATTCATGTGTATGAGTTATGGTTATGTTTATGTTGCATCTATTTCTATGGGCGCTAACAGAGCACATGCTCAGAAAGCATTACAGGAAGCAGTAGCTTGGAACGGTCCTTCAATCGTATTCTGTTACTCTTCATGTATCAACCATGGTATGAACATGCGTTATTCACAGGTAGAAGCTAAGAAAGCAGTTGATGCTGGTTACTGGCCTCTATACCGTTATAACCCTGCTCTTGAAGAAGGAAAGAAATTCTCTTGGGATATCAAGAAAGCTCCAACAGTTGCTTATCAAGACTTCCTAAAAGGTGAAGTTCGTTATACTTCTCTATATAAGACTAACCCTGAACACGCAGATGAATTATTCGCTAAGGCAGAAGAAGATGCTAAACGCAGAATGACATTCTACGAAAAGATCGGTGAAATTATGTAATTGATCTGAAAAGATCTTTATATAGGACCATTGCTGAAACCTTATTGAGGTGGATGCAGTGGTCTTTTTTTATTTAAAATTAGAGTGAAGACCTATAAAGCGTCTTCAAGAGGTTTTCTGCCTTGATGTCTATAATTTTACCATTGAGTCTGTAAAGACTGTATTTAGCAATATATGGGGTTCTGAGAGGATGCTACAGGCAGACATCAAGAAGATTTGGTCTCATATATGGTTTCCTTTCAAAAAATAATTTACTTACACAAGCTCCCTCATGTGCTATTATATTGATAATGTTGCAACTTTAATTTTTTAGAGTTGTTAGTAATTATAGAATAATAAACATTGGAAGGAAAATTATGAAAAGAATTGCTTTATTTGTGACTTTGTTGTGTGTCTCTGCATCTTTATTTGCGTTTGATGGTTCCTATGGATACTCTCAAAAGAAAGATGATTTCAGTATTGGTACTGGTTACACATCGTATTATATATATGAAAATGGTCAAAGCGAAAACGGAATCAAGCTCGAAGGTCAGACAATCAGTTTTAAAACAGAAACATCTCTGCCAAATAACAGAGATACATCAGTCTTCTGGCAGACAAATTTTTTGATTCCAAGTTTGTCTTATGTCTCTGATACTGATGATTCATCTTCAAAGGAAAGTCTTGGTTCTTTTGTTTCAAGCAGTACATATGGGACAAGCAGTTTGGAAAGTTATTTATTTATTTTTGATACATCTCTTGGTTTGAACAGTACATCATATTTAGATGATTTGACTTCAATTTATTATGGAGTTGGAGCTCATATGTTCCTGACCAATTATAGCTGGTCTTATTCAAGTTCGAATTTCAGTTTCAACGACTATGTTGGATCTCTTGGTCTGGGCGCAGTTGCTAACTTTGGCATTCAATATAAATTGAGCAGCTCTCTCATCTTTGATTTTGGTGGAAGCGGTGTTTATGATTTCTTTATTTATAGTTATGATGAGGATGATATTGAATTGACAG
>JALNVT010000170.1 GCA_023231265.1 Sphaerochaetaceae bacterium | reverse complement strand
ATTCATCTCTGAAAATTGACGGTTTGCTTTCTTTTTTCTTCTCTTTCCAATCGCTCGTAATTTCAATAAACAGAACCAAAATTTCATTATCAACGGATACCAATACTCCTAAAAGAAGTACTTAATAAGTCGTCATTAACTTTTTTAGCTCGTGAAATGGAATATAGCATGGATGCTATTTTTTGTAAAGATAAAATTGAAAAAAATCTACAAAAAAAATGAGTTATTCATTAAATTATTACTACATAATAAATTATTAATCTTTTTTTAGGTTTTATTCTATCATTTTACTATAATCTGTTTTTATTCCATCAATCTGTAATATAAAACAAAAATTAAAATCAAACATATTAAAATATTTCCAATTTATTATTGATACCAAACTCTTTCTGATATAATCTAATTAAGAAAAGAAGGAATAATTATGCCTAATAATATTAGAGCAGTAAAAGCTCAAGACATCCCCTACCTATACAACATCTCTATAAAAACAGCTGATGGTGGAGATGATGCAACCGATTTATTCAACACCCCTTTATTGTTAGGACAGTATTTCAGTGCTCCTTACTTTCAATATGAGCCACAATTATGTTCAATTGCTTTGGATCGCAACAATAAGCCTTCCGGTTATGCAGTTGGAACCAGCAATACTGTTTTATACAACAGTTGGCTCAATACAGTTTGGCTTCCACCACTTCAAGAATTTGTAAAAGCTTTAGAGCCAAAATCAGATGCAGAACAGAGAGTTTTTGATCACATTCTTAAAGGTCATGGCCAGGGATTATGGGAACATTCAGGTTATCCTGCTAAATTGAGAATAGATTTACTTCCCTCAATCAGAGGTCAAGGAATTGGAAGAAGTCTTGTTGAGGAATTCATAACAAAACTATATGAAATGAAAATTCCTGGCGTTCACCTGAGAATAAGTGGACACAACACAAACGTTATAAAATTTTATGAGAAGATGGGATTCTACCTTCTTGAGAATACAGATAATAGCTATATCATGGGAAAGAAAATTTACGAATAATTGAGATATAAAAATCGAGGTTGCAAATGAATACAAACTAAGTATCAATTGCAACCTCTATTATTTTATTTAATATACCCAACCACTATTTGGCGCTTTTATCCTTGTCATCAATATCAACATCAGGACCCCACTTCATGGACAGGTACTCCAGATCACTAGCAAGTCTTTCAACTGCATTTGTCAATCTTGTTGCATCATTTTCATCAAGCTTAATATTTCTACTTGATTCAATCATCCTAGCAACAACAGATTCAAGACCATCTCTTCCTTCAACCAATGCAGATAGAGCTTCTGTAAGCTGTCTATTGGCACTATTTGGAAGTTTTGCTTCACTCTGTTTAGGTAGACTTGTTGCATCTATCAATGAGAATGTTTCAAACTTCTTAGGAGCATATGCTCTAATTCCTAGAGTTTTAACAACTAAATTTGCAAAAAATGGAGCGACCTCTTCCTCACCATGATTGATAAAAATCTGCTTGGGCTCTTTTTTAAAAGCCTTTATCCAATCAAAAAGACCTGTTTGATCAGCATGACCAGAAATTCCTTCTAACTCTCTAATCTCACATCTGACATCTATCTGCTCTCCAAAGATTGTAACGTGTCTTGCACCATCTTTTATTGATCGTCCAAGAGTTCCATTCGCTTGATATCCAGAGAATAGGACAGTGCACTCAGGTCTCCAGAGATTATGTTTCAGATGATGTTTAATACGACCTGCATCACACATACCTGATGATGATATCAGTACTTTTGGAGTTGTGATACCATTAAGAGCCTTAGATTCATCAACATCTGTAATAGTAGTCAATGATGGAAACATTATAGGATTCTCACCTCTATTTATGATATCCATTGCTTCTTTGTCATAATATCCTTGGATGCAAGAAGCAAATATCTCTGTTGCCTTAACTGACAGTGGAGAATCTACATAAACAGGCAAATTTGGATATTTAGTAAGCATTTTATGATCAATTATGTATCTACATAGATATAAAATTTCTTGTGTTCGACCTACAGCGAATGATGGTATTATTACATTACCACCTCGATCAAATGTTTCTTTTATTATTTTAGCGAATTCTTGAGCTCTTATTGCAGTTGGAACATTCTGACCAACAGCACCTTCGGGCTTTCTATGAACTCTATCGCCATAAGTCGATTCCATGATGACTATATCAGCATCATCTAGATAATCAGGATCCTTGATAATAGGTTGATCAAAGTTTCCAATATCACCACTGAATACAAGTTTTCTTCTTACATCACCCTCTTTCAACCAAAGCTCAATTGAAGCCGAACCAAGCAAATGACCAGCATCTACGAATCTACATTTTATTCCTTTACCTAAATCTACAACTTCTTTATAGTCAATGTGATTGAAGAATTCCAGACTTTTATAAGCATCTTCAACAGTGTATAGAGGTTCTGTTAATTTCTTACCGGCCCTTTTGTTTTTTCTGTTTACCCATTCATTTTCCATTTCTTGAATGTGTGCACTGTCGGCCAACATTATCTGACAGAGCTTTTCTGTAGCCTCTGTACAATAAATTTTACCTTTAAATCCATCTTTGACCATCTGTGGAACTCTACCACTGTGATCTATATGAGAATGGGTCAATAACAAAATATCAACTAAAGCAGGATCAAATGCCAAAGCATCACCCATATCCTTTTGATCTTTACCTTGCGCTAACCCACAATCTATCATAATTGATAGACCATTGCAGGTTACCAGAGTACAACTACCTGTTACATGACGAGCAGCACCAAAAAATGTAATATCCATTTATTTACCTCTTAATTAATGATACCCCCATTTTATGCATCTGTAAATTATAAAGTAATGCACCTCCAACTAATTAGCTTTAAAGTTAATTGTGCATTTACTTTTGCAAATATACTTTTAGTTGCATTTACAATTACAATCAACCCTTTTTTGTTGAAAGTATTGCAGTTACTTTTTCAAAAAGTAAAAACTGTGCATTTAGTTTTTCAATTCACCCTAATTAGCTTTAAAAAAGTAATTCTTACTGCTATAATAAAATAAAAAAGGAGAATTTATATGCAAGATTTTACTTATTACACTCCAACCAAAGTTATATTTGGAGAAGATGTAGAGAACCAATGCGGCTCTTTAATTAAAGAATTTCAAGGTACAAATGTTTTGATTCATTTCGGATCAGACAGAATTAAAAAATCAGGTCTAATGGACAGAATTACAAAAAGTCTAGAAGAAAACAACATCAAGTACACAGAACTTGGCGGTGTGAAGTCCAACCCTAGAATTGCTCTTGTAAAAGAAGGAATTAAAATAGCAAAGGCTCAGAATATTGATTTTATATTGGCCGTTGGTGGAGGTTCTGTAATAGACAGTGCCAAAGCTATAGCTCTTGGTGCAAAGTTTGATGGCGATATAAATGATTTTTATTCCGGTAAGAAAACTCCTGACCCTCATGCTCCTTCAATAAGCAAGGGTGTTGTTCTAACAAATGCAGCAGCAGGTTCTGAAATGGGACAAGGAAGTGTTATAACAAACGAAGGGGGAATGAAGAGATCTCTTGGAGGTCAATTCAATCTTCTAAAATTTGCTCTCGAAAATCCAAAATTAACAACAACATTACCAGCATATCAGAGTGCAAGTGGTGCATTTGATGCGGCTATGCATTCAATTGAAAGATATTTCACACCAGGTCAGTTGGCATCATTTACAAAAGCTATTGATGTTGCTGTTATAAAAGATATCTTTAAGGAGATAAAATTGATTCTTAAAGATCCAAATGATCTTGATGCTAGAGGTAATTTAATGTGGGGTTCTACCGTATCACATAACACAATAACCAACGTTGGTAACTCAACTCGTGGAGATTGGGCCTGTCACAATCTTGAGCATGAGCTGGGTGGTATGTTTGATTGTGCACATGGAGCTGGAATTGCTGCAATCTTCACTTCTTGGGCTAGATATGTATCACCAAAGCATACTGCGCATTTTGCAAACTTTGGATATGATGTCCTTGACATCAAACCAACTGGTGATGAAAAGAAAGATTCTCTTAAAATGATTGAAAAAATGGAAGAGATGATTCGAGACATAACGATGCCAACTTCAATTGTTGAATTGATTGGACGTACTTTAACTGATGATGAGATTGAGATTTTGGCAGATAGAGCCACAGATGGTGGAAAGTCCACTCAAGGAAACTTCAGTGTTTTAAACAAACAGGATGTTATAAACATATACAGAGGTGCAAATCACTAAAAACAACTGTATTTATAGGGAGATCAATTTCTCTCTATAAATATCTGAGTATAGTTGCTCCCATAAGTTCAAGAGGAACCTCAATGTTGCTTGCTCCAAGTTCCTTTGCAGCTCCCGGCATTCCATACACCACACTGCTCTTCTCGTCTTGAGTTATTGTATAAGAACCTGCTCTTTTTAAAGCAGATAGTCCCAAAGCACCATCAGTTCCCATTCCTGTGAGCAATACAGCTATGGCCCCATTCTTATATATCTGGGAGACAGAGAAGAACAACTTGTCGACTGATGGACAGTGACCATTAACTTTTTCTCCAGATCTAACTGATAGATATGGAAGATTGTTGTATCCTGCTCTCACTTCAAGATGTTTATCTCCAGGAGCAATATAAACATGATTATCTAATAGTTTCTCACCATTCTCAGCTTCTTTAACTGTATGCGGAAGATCTTGATTCAACCTGTTGGCAAACATTTTAGAAAATTCACTTGGAATATGTTGAACAATCACAATAGGTGGCATGTGCTCAGGAAGCTGTCGCAATATATTTGATATTGCTTGGGTTCCACCTGTTGAGGCACCAATTGCAACAATTTTATGAGTGATGTTCTGTTTTTCCTTCAATCGAAGAATACAATTCTTCTCTGGCTTGTTCATATAAGTTTTTCTGTAAGCACTCATTATCTTAGAGTTCAGCTCTTTGAAAAAAAGATCACGTTTTGGCTGCTCTGAAAAATCTGTCTTAAGCAAATAATCGATGGCTCCAGCTTTTATTGCATCAAAAATCTTCTCACTTATACTGCTGACCACAATAATAGGAATTGGATATTGAGGTATGAGCTGCTTTATAAGAGATATTCCATCAATTTTAGGCATTTCAATGTCACAAGTAATTATCTGCGGTCGAAATTGAATTATCTTCTCTGTTGCTTCATAAGCATCAGCTGCAACGGCAACAACCTCCAAACCATCAGTAGATTCTATACCTTTCTTCAGTACTGTACGATAAAAAGGGCTATCATCAATAATTAATACTTTAATGCTCATTTATTTCTATTGTTCCTTTCTATAAATTGAGGGTTGTACATACGTCAGCTCGTTCTCTTTATAGTTTATTGCTTCTGATAATCCAAGGATCAAATAT
>JALNVT010000169.1 GCA_023231265.1 Sphaerochaetaceae bacterium | reverse complement strand
GAAGTCATCCGAGAGAGATGTTCGCTGTCTTGTCCTTCTTGATGAAAAACGTGAGAGATATGTAATTGAGGAGATTGAGAAGAACATCTTGCACATAAAGGAATATCCAAATGTGAAGGTTGTTTCTCTATATAGCAAGTGCAAAACTCTTGTTGATGCTATTAAAGTTGGAGATGCAAATGAGAAATTCCAATATCTGTCTTTGAATCAGAGAGCAGGCAAATGCAAGGAATACGGTAAGTCAGATGCGCCACATCACGAATACCTCAGATATATATGGAAGTTGGATGAGGCCTATACCAACAATGATGGTGTTGAGTATCTTGAATTGATCGAGAATTTTCAGAAACAATTCAAAGAAATTCCTTCAAAAATCAAGGTTGAGTACCTCAAGAATTCAATAAAATCTATAATAGGGAACGAAGATATAAAAAATCAGGCTCAGCTTGTTGATAGGTTGAAGAGAGCCAAGATTCTATCTCGTGAGAACACACATGATATAACAGAGCAGATCAAAGACTATGTGAAAATAAATTACATGAAGAACTTTGGAATCAACCAGGTGGCTGATGAATTGAATCTGACACCAAACTATCTCAGCTCATTGTTTCATAAGATAACGGGAATATACTTCAGTGATTACCTCAATTCCTACCGTCTTGAGAAAGCAAAAACGATACTCCTTTCAAATTCTTCAGCTTCAATTAAAGATATTGCAATGATGGTTGGATATTCGAATGCACGTTATTTCAGCAGTCTGTTCAAACAGTCTTACAGCATTCTTCCTACAACTTATAGAAAGCAGCATCTGGATAAGTAGAAAGATTTGGACAAAGAGAAAGGTATTAGCTCTGGGTGGGAGAAAGGAGCTAATACCTTGTAAATTTAAAAAAAAGGAGGTGAAAATAATTTTAAAAAATTTAAAAAAATTGTTTTCATAAATTATATTGCAATTATTGTGCCAAGATATGATTAAAATCAGTTTTTCCTTCAAAAAACAACAATTTCATAAATAAGTTTATTTTTTACTGTGCACATATTGCCCATGTTCCAAAATTAGCAATCCATTTGATCTGTAAAACTTGTGAAGTATAAATCATCTAAATCAAACGAAATAATCCAAAACCTTCATTTTAACGCCAAAAAACGTATATTTTTAAACTAAAAAAGGTACTGACCTATTGGGAGAGTGGTCAGTACCTTTATCACATTTAAAAAGGAGGTTAATTAACATTGTCTGTTAATTATGTTTTTGAAAAAAAAATTTACTTTGTACAAATATTAATGCAATAAGCGTGCCAACTATAAAAATATAGCAGAAAGACCTTTTTTTGCCTGTTTTGATAGCATCTTTGTTTCAGAGAGTGTGTAGTTTTTTCAATTTGTTAAAAATTGGGAAATTTTTGCACAGTTGCTTTATGTAGTTGTATGTAGTAATAGTTTTGGCCTAAATTTTAGTTGACTTAAAGACTTCTAGACTATATTTTTGGTTTATGAACAATTCAATTTTAAACAAAAGATTTAAATATTCTTATAAAAATGCAACATTAGATTTGGTTGTAATCAATGTAATTGTGTATATGATTATAAATACAGTCTGGCCTAATGGAGTATATTATTTATCTATGATTCCTGGCTTCATTATGCATGGGTATGTATATCAATTTATAACATACATGTTCGTTCACGGATCATTCTCCCACCTATTATTCAATATGCTCTCGCTATATATATTTGGTCAGGCGCTTGAGAAGAGAATTGGAACAAAAGAGTTCTTGCTTTTCTATTTCTCTGTAGGAATTTTAGCAGGAATCGCAAGTTTTGCATTCTACTATTTTGCAGGACAGAATGCTGTATTGCTCGGAGCATCCGGAGCCATCTATGGCCTTCTACTTCTATTTGCTGTATTCTTTCCTTTCGCAAGAATATATGTATTTGGACTTCTCCCTGTCAAAGCTCCTTTCTTGATTTTGGGCTATTTCTTGATTGAAGTGTTCTCCCAGGTATCTGGAGTGAATGGTGGTGTGGCTCATTTGACCCATCTATCAGGTTTGGCATTTGGATATTTGTATTGTTTGCTGCGAATGAAGCTCAATCCAATAGAAGTTTGGCGAAGAACATTGTAAACTTTGTTATATTAAATACATTCGTTTTATAAGTAAGCTTGGTCTACTACTTTACAAAAATTTAAGAAAAACAGATAATGATTCTTGTAATTCAGTTTGTAGACTAGAATAACAGGAGATAAAAAATGTCAAAAAACGTTAATTCTTTAAATAAGAAACTATTAGCTGCAGCAGTTTCTGCTACTAAAGCTAAGGAGATTCGCGAGTTACTAACAAAGGGTGCTGAAATTAATTGTCAAAATGAATGGGGTATGACTCCAATCATGCTTGCTGCACAAAACAATCCAGCAGTCGTAGTAATCAATCAATTATTGACATCAGGCGCAGATATCCACGCTACAGAACCAAAGTATCGTTCAAATCCATTGCACCTTGCTGCCAATAAAACAACAAATCCAAAGGTTATTGAAGCTTTAATCAAAGCAGGTTGTGATTTAAACTCTCGCAATTACTTAGGTGAGACTCCACTGATCATGGCTGTTAATAAAAATGACGAAACAAGAGTTGTTTCAGCATTAATTAAAGCTGGTGCAGACATCAATGCTAAAGATTATCAAGGTCATTCTGTTGTTGAATATGCAAGAGCTCAAAAACGTACTTACATCATCAACACTTTGAAAAAGATGGGTGCCAATTAATATAATTAAATATGTTCAATAGACATGCTTAAAGATTTGCTTTTAGATTAAATAACAAAGACAGAGAGAGTCACTCTTATATCCTATGATGGTATTTGAGTGGCTCTTTTACGTTTTATTAGATTTCTGATGATTTTGAGGCAAAAAAAATACCCGACTGCTGCCGGATATTTTCTTCAGTTCAAGAAATGTTTAGTCCAATTCTTTAACCACTATATTTGCAGTGATCTCATCCTGAAGCTTCTTTATTTCATTTTTAACATCGTCAACCAATGTATCCAATGAATAGCTGAATGATTCATCAAGATTGGATCTCAATTTGATTTCTGCTTTGCCTTCTTTATAAGACTTGTTACCAAGTGTTATTCTGATTGGAAGACCAATTAAGTCTGCATCTGCAAATTTAACACCAGCACTACCTTTTCTGTCATCATAAAGAACATCAACACCAGCTGCTTTTAAATCAGCATAGATTTTATCACCAATGGATTGGTCCTTCATCAAACTTACAAAGTGCACTTGATAAGGTGCTACAGAGATAGGAAGAGATAGTCCTCTTTCATCATTGTATTCCTCAGCAAGACATGCTAGAAGACGTCCAACACCAATACCATAACTACCCATAACAACAGGTTTTGCTTTACCATCAATATCTGTGAAATAACAGTTCATTGCTTCACTGTATCGTGTGCCAAGCTGGAAGATGTTACCTACTTCAACACCCTTGTTCTGAGTTAGAGTGTGTCCACAATCAATACATTTGAAACCATCACGAGCAGAAGCTATATCAGCAACCTTACCTGTGTAATCTCTTTTGAAGTTTGTGTTTGTTAGGTGGTATCCTGCTTCATTTGCACCAGATACAAGATTGTTGCTCTTTGCAACAGAATCATCAACAATTACAATAGCTTTTGGACTGCAGCCGATTGCTGAACCAAATCCAGGTACAATACCAGCTGCTGTGATTTCTTCTTCATGTGCAGGTCTAAGTGAGTTGGCCTTCAATACATTCTGAAGTTTGCTCTCTTCTACATCAAGGTCACCTCTGATTTGAGCTACAACTAGTTTCTCTTCTTCTTCACCAGTCTTATCATTGATGAAAGTTGCAACCATGAAAACAGCCTTACATGTCTGTCTCTGTTCAATGTTGAGGAATTTACAGAGAGCTTCAATTGTTTTGCAATCTGGAGTCTCAATCTTTTCCATCTCTTTTGGTTCTTCTTTGAAGTACTCTTTCTTAAATTGAGCAACCTGTCTGTTTGCAGTGTAACCACATTCAGAACATGTCATGATTGTATCTTCACCGATAGGTGATAGATACATGTATTCATGTGATACCTTACCACCCATCATACCTGAATCAGCACCAACAACAATTACAGGAAGTCCTGCTTTGCTGAAAATTCTGAAATATGATGCGTAATGCTTCTTGTACTGCTCATCAAGACCAGCTTGGTCTCTATCAAAGCTGTAGCTATCTTTCATTGTGAATTCTCTAACACGAATGAGTCCAGCACGAGGACGTGGATCGTCTCTCCATTTAGTTTGAATCTGATAAACCAATTGAGGTAGCTTCTTGTAAGAATTTATCTCTGATCTGCCGAGTGAGGTAGCATCTTCTTCATGGGTCATTGCTAAAACCATGTCACGGCCTGTTCTGTCATTAAAACGGCTCATTTCTTTATCGATGCTATAATATCTACCAGTTTCTTTCCAGATATCAGCTGGATTCACTAAAGGCATCAAGATCTCTTGACCATCTAAATCATCCATTTCTTCTCTGATAATATTCTCAATTTTAGAGGTTGATCTATATCCTAGAGGAAGTAGAGAAAAGATTCCTGCTCCCATTTGTCTGATAAAACCAGCTCTCAATAAAAATTCATAACCTTTGCAGTCTGCTGCTTGTGGAGCTTCCCTTAATGTCTGGGAAAACATCTTACTCATTCTCATGATATATCTCCTAAGTATCGTTACTTTATAATGGGTGTTATTGTATCAAAATTGGTGCTCATCTACAAGATTTTAAGCTATAACTTTATTCTATGTAGTTAACTATTTGTTTAATTGAGTGAACTTTGGATAAGTTTTCTTTTCAATACAAAAAAGATGTGGTAAATTATTATTAATATGAAAAAACTAACAATGCTATTCTTGATGATAATACTTACTCCTCTTATGGTTTTTGCTGGAGATATAAGTGCAACTGCAGTGGGTTCAACTAGGGATGAAGCTGAACGTAATGCATATATTGAACTATCAAAGTTCATAAATATTTCGGTTTATGATGAGGAAACATTGAAAACTTCTGATTCCGTTGATTCTTCATATTCCTCAACAGCTGTTCATACCACCGCAAATGACTTTTTAAAAACACAAAAAAGTTTCAGCATAAATGGTGATGAGATTTCATGTACCGTAACATTGCTTGAGAGCTCTGCTCCAAGTTACATAGCACTTCTTGATGACAATATAAAGACAATAAACTCTCTTGAAGCTATGTATGAGGAAAACAAAGACAGTTCCTCGTATGAAATAAACAAGGCCACAATCATCAATATTCTTGAAGAGTACAATGAATACGACAATACAAAATCTGTACTGTTGGCTCTTGATGCCTTCAGTAAGGATATCGTTAAGCCAAATAAAACAACATCAATTTGGAACAACGAATATCAGAAT
>JALNVT010000168.1 GCA_023231265.1 Sphaerochaetaceae bacterium | reverse complement strand
TCCTTCAACAACGGCATGATAATTGAACCACAAAGCAGGAAAAACAGGAAAACCGAAGGTTGATCCAAATAAGATACCACCTATCATTGAAAAAACACCTAGGTATATCATCAACAAAGAAACTGACTTATTAAGAAGTCCTTCTTTTTTCATCGGATTCTTTTTATAACTCCTAGTCAGAAGCAATCCAAGTAAGAAAACTACAAACCCCTGTCCTAAGTCAGCAAACATCAACAAGAACATTGTCAGGTATGCAACTGCTACAAATGGAGTTGGATTGATTGTACCATATTCAGGTGTTCCGTAATTTGAAACCAATCCTTGAAAAGGCTTCAAGATTTTTGGAGATTTCATTGCAACTGGAATTGTAGAAGAATCTTCAGCTTCATTTACTTCAGTCCAATCTATTATACATTGACCATCTGTTGCAGCGTAAATTGCTGTTTCAATTTTATTGGCATCATGCCTTGGAACCCATCCAGAGAACAATGTTGTATTGTTTGTGTATTTGAAGTATGAGCGAATTTGGTCTGACAATTCATGCAGTCTTAAATTGCACCACATTTCAAGAAGTTTTGGCTCTTTCTCTTGAATTTTTTCTGCAACTTGATTTTCTATCTCTTCTTTCTTTTCGTTACATAATCTGATTTCTTCATCAAGTTTATCAGCAACTGCAATGGCACCTTCCCTCTGTGCATTTCCATCTTCTGTCTCAGTCCATCTGAGCATTTCAAGTACTTGGGATATATTAGCAGCATCTCTTCTAAGTGACATTGTTGTTATGAAGCTATCTTTTTGAACAATCAAAGCACCAAATTCACTGAGCCTCTTCTCCAATACTTGAATCTTGCCTTCAATTTTTCCTGTTCTGACATCTAAGTAATCTCTTTTGCCTTCTTGAACGTAAGATTTCATTTCCTTTAAAGCTTCAAGTCTTTGACTGTAAGACTTCTGTTCATCTTTTAAGGTAGTTAAAGAAGCACTGAATCTATTGAGAAAACTTGTATATTCAGAAATGTTCAAACCAACCATGTTTTTTACATTCAACAGAGTTGAACTTGGCATAGGTCGTTTTCCTTGTCTCAACAAGTTGTCAATTCTATGACGTGCATCCTCAATTCCAGCCCTATTAGAATTAGGTCTTTTTTTGCTCAATCTTGCCATCTGTTCTGGTGGTAGATTGTTTATTTGAACAAAATCTAGTGCCCCAATTTCTAACAAAGCTTTTATTACTGCATCGCTTTTTTCTTCAATAACAACAGCAGTAATCATTCGCATATCTTCAGTGAATAAACTCATGATAAAATCCCCTTTATTTCGCTTGAATCAACTCCATAATACTTACCACCAAGAATACCACAGATCATATAGTACTGAGCTTCTCTGTAATAGAAATATGCTAAAGGAGTTCCAATAGTAAATGGTTTTCCACTTAAAATTTTTCTAAAATTCTTTTTTTTCTGCTCGCCAAGAAACTTTTCAATTGATCGTGTATGGTTGATCATTGAAGATTTATTATCAGATGGATTTATATCTTTCAAAGCACTTGCTAGTTCTGGATATTTATCTCTCAATAACAACTCAGGCTGTCTATTTTTTGGATTGCTCACAATATAGTCATGAGTGATTTTATCAGAGTAAACTCTTCCATATGGGAAAAGAGAGTTCTGCAGTCTCTGTGCATCCATCTGATGGAACCAACCGTATCTTACAAGCATCAAGATATTCTTCAAATTAATTTCTGTAATAGCCATACTATAAGCTACTTTTTTGTCATCACCTTTTAGAGAAGAACAGGCTTTTATTTGTAATCCATACCAATATTTATCTAATGCACTTTCTAACTCAAACAAGCCATATTGACTGATTTGTTCAAAGGTAAATTTTTTCAAAATATTTTGATACCAGGTACCACTAAGAGCATCAATGATATTTTCATAAGTAATCGCATTTATCAAAGAGATATAATCGATTTTATTTACAATACTTTCTTTTATCAAATAAGATGTTCTATAAGTAATTGGTCTATGATGTACAGCTGATGAATACCACAATCTGATTGTATTTTTAATGTTCTCAACTTCAATTTTCATCAAGATAATCTTAACTAGTTCTTGAGGATAACCTTCAGTAAGATTCTTGACACTTTGATAATCTGCTATTAAATCTTTGAGCAAAGATAACTCTACCATCTGTAGATCACCTGTCTTATCAAAAGCTTCAGCAGCTTGGACGTATCCATGTTCTCTCAAGATACCAATTGCCTCCACAAGGCTACCAGCCTTCAAGAGATCACTTTCTAACTGATCATCTTTAATGATTCCAATTTTTGCTTTTAATTTGGCATTAATAAAACCATATTGACTTACTGCTCTTTTTTTCATGCTTCAAATACCGATGAGCTACATATTTTTTGAGCTAGCTGTTTAGCTACTTTTTTGTAATCAAAAGAAGAAGCTGAATAATCACTTTTCAAGCTCTCTTGATAATTCTTAACTTCTTTTTTATTCTCTTCTACAAGTTTATCAAATTTAATTTGATTTTTTGATTTACACTGCTTCAAACTATCTTTAACTATTTGTTTAGCCTTGATGTCAGCATTATTGAGAATTACACTTGCATCGCTTCTAGCTTTTTCTACTGTAAGTGTTGCTTTATCCTCTACTTCAATTATTTCATTAATGATTTCACTTTGCATGGATTTGCTCCTATTTATTAGTATTATTCTATCTCTTAAGAGTGTCAATAAACATAACTCGTAAATCTTGTGTATGCCAATACTCAAACAAAAAGACAATTACGTAATTCAATAACTTCATCAATTTAAGATTAATCAATATTTCCAATCATGTAACGAATTACTAAAAAATTATCGATTCAATTATATATCAAAAAATACAAATTCGCTATGAATTTTTAAATCTATCAGAAATTATCAACAATATTTTTTTATCGTTAATTTAATTAAAATATAACATATCTGTTATAAATTTTACAAAAATCCTCTTATTTTTCTGCAATTTTTCCCTTTTTTTTAATAAAATAATTATCACCATACTTTTTTGTATCACATCAAATTTATAAAAAAACAATTCAAAATCGCAGATTCACTCAAATGAGATAATTATAGAAACTTCCAATAATCGACATTATAAAATATTTTATTTTATTTCGAACCTTTTTTTTGAATACTTGAACAAATACAAATTGTTATTAGTTTCCAAATACAGTTGAAAAGCAGTTAAAAGTGGAATATCAATCATTCACATATATAAATCAGTAATTTTTGTTATCAATAACAAAAAATGGTCAGCATGATTTTTTTTCAGCTCTCTCTTAAGAATCAAAGCTCTCTGGTGCCATGCAAAGGCCTCATGTTTGACTTAAATAATTTAACTTCTTCAGCCCCTCAAGCGAAACTTAAAAATGCAATGTAGTCAAAATCTTCTCAACCAATTCCAGTACAAACTTTTCATTCACGCCTGGTTAAAACAATACTTTTTATGAATTGTTTTTTATAGCATTTGGAAAAAAAACAGCAGATGATAACGACTGCAATCATCTGCTGTTTTTACATATTAAGAAATTTATTAGAATGTCCATTCATCGTACTCTGAATCATCCCAACTGGATGCTGTATCAGCAAATGGATCAAACTCTTCTTCGGTTGAATCATCATCTGTACTGATTGTTTGTTCAAATCCTGTTGGTGCAAATTCTTGAGAAGATGTCTGAGCAAATGTCTCTTCATCCGTAACTCTTGCGATATTCAACAATACAACCTTTGCATATTCAGCTACGATTTCATTTCCGAATGTATCAACTAAAATATCGTCTTCTTCTGTAGATGCTTCCTCTGCTTCAAGATCAACATCCCACGAAATGAGCTCTGGTTGGGCTTCTTCAGCTTGATAATCTTCAATTTCAATGACCTTTCCATCGTTCTCTTCATCATCTGGAATATCGAAACTCAAGGCATACCAATCATTTCCAACCTGTAAGTCAAATACATATATACCAGGAGATACATCATTTAAGATCCATCTACCATTTGCATCAGCAAATAAGTACTGTGATTCACTGATCTGTAGATAGTAATTACCATTCTCATCTACCTCTCTTGTATATACAGGAGATGAATATTGAGCATATGGTAGACCATCAGTGTTGTAAAGAACTCCTGATACAGTATATGAAGTTGGAATGGATAATACCTTTGTGAATCCTGTTCTGGATAACGTATTCAATTCATAAGAGAAAGTACCACCACTGCTATAAACAGAATCTGTCTCACTGTATATGATCAAGTTGTTCTTAGAATTGGCTGTTAGATCTGTATATACTGAAGTACCAAACAGAGAAGTTAGCTGTTTAGGAGATGAGTCATTTGTCTTACTTACAGAAATTGGGCTTCCTGAAAGCTTTCCAGTGGTCTTCAATAATAAGAAGTTACTTGATGAGCTTGCAGATATACCAAACAGTCCGCCAGCATAGTAAATATTTGTTGATAAGCTTGCGTTTGTATTGAAATCTGTGAAGTCATCGGAAGCTGTCTGTTTTACGCTCAATGTGCTTACATCCCCGCTATGAGACCATGTACCACTGTATGTTGGATCTGTATCTTCAAAGTAATTGATATTTGATAATGAGAACTGCAATGAATCATTATCTGATGCTTTCAATCTAGAACTTATACTGCTATCACCACTGCTACTCAATGATGTAGAAGTAGTTAAATTTTCTAATAATGAATATGTCAATGATATTGATAATGAGAAAGAAGGATCAGAATCATATGAAGCTGCAAATGATAAGCTAGATGAGAGCGACAATCCTGTAAACGGTGTTACAGTCGTACTTAGAGATGATGATGCACTGAATCTACTGTTTGCTGCAGTAAGACTTAATGATGTATTTATAGAAGGCAATTGCCATAAATCAATAGTATAACCAAGACTCAATCCAATTGACCCATCTGTCGATAAGTCCATTGTTGAATATTCGAATTCTGGTAGGCTCAATGATAAACTTGCACTGATATCTCCAATTGGAGAACCATATGTATGCGATACAGAAAAGTCTACAGAAGGAGTCAGATCCTCTTCAAGATACAGTTCAAATGAACCTGTATAAGAACCATGCATTGTTGCAAGTATTCCATCCATTGATATATCAAGTAAATCTGATGACATTGAAAGTGATGTTTTCAAAGTGAATTCGTCTGTTAGACCCATATTGATCCAATATTTCATTTCGAATTCATCGAAGTTATACTCATACCAATTACCATCAGGATATGGAAGTGCAAACAATGATGATGCCACATCATCAACCTCAGTTTTATGTATTGCACCACTTAGTCCCCACAGATAATCTCCACGAGCTAATAAACTTGAATCATAAGCTATACTATATTCTTCTTTTATATCATCATATTGTTCATCATCATAATTGATATCAAAGATAATTTTATTTGCACCAT
>JALNVT010000167.1 GCA_023231265.1 Sphaerochaetaceae bacterium | reverse complement strand
TCATATCAAACATTCCATGCCAACCATCATAGCAATCTGCTGGGTTTGTAGTTGAACCTGAGTGTCCGTCATTCCATTCTTTACCTGTAACTTTTGCACCAATTTTATAAGCCATAATGGTACTATCGTGAGTCAGATCACAGATTGGAAAACCACTTGGTTTGAAACCACCAGCACCTGTACAAAGAACAACGGATTTTGCTTTAAAAATATATATTATAGCATCATCAATGCTGAAACCAGCAGCACCAGCAATCTTTCCATTTTCTTTAATTAAATGGGTGATCATGATTCTTTCACTTCAATATTTCTTTCTTTCATTGGCTTACTGAAAGATTTGTTATAAAGAGGTGAATCAAAAAATCCCCACTTTCTCAATTCATCAACACTTGCTTTTGAATTCTCTGCCATCTGCTTTGTATATGTTGGATTGTTTGTGTTGATTGCAGATTTTGATACCTGCGTTACAAATTCATCTACCGTCATTGATTCGGAAGTAGAATCATAGGAAAATATTCCCTTAGCAAAAGGAGTAGCTCCAGATGAGCCAAGACGTCCTTTTGAAACAAGAGTGACTTTGGAGCCTGCATCATGTGCCTTAACAGCAGCAAATAAACCAGCCATACCACCGCCAATAACCAGAACATCTGTTTCATTTTCTTTCAGCTTCATGGAATTAGGATCAATCTCACGTTCATTTTTACTTTCGTGGTATTTAAATCCAACACTAGCTAGAGCGGTTGCTGCTATAACACCTCCAGATAGACCTAGAAAATGTCTTCTTGTCATGCTTATATCTGTTTTATTCTTCATGTGTTTTCTCCTTATTTTCATTATTAAAAAAGTAAGTTCTCATCAGAAATACCACTCCAATTGAGGACATGAATATTGTATATTCAGAAAAAAAGGTATCCATATGTCGTCCAAGATCAACAGCGTGCCATGTTGCAACAAAGATAAAAGCCAATGACAAAAAGGCATGCATTGTTCTCCATGTTTTATATTTCATGTGGATTCTCTTTCGTAAAATTGCTGTGATACCGATTAAAATCATTAAAGCCATGGCAATCAAACCAAGAATGATTCCTTTGCTGTCGAAAGTTGTTAGAATCAACCAGAAGGCATCTACTGGATCAAGACTTGCTTCAAAATAACGTGGCAAAACGATGAAGAAAGGATGAAGAAAAATAATTGGTATGCATACATATCCAATGATCTTATGCAGTTTGACTACTTTAGAATAATTTTGACCTTTTAAAGTCACTGTATTGATACGTGAAAGATAGAACTGTCCTAAAAACAAAAAAAATGCTCCAACTGTTGCTAGAGATAGGATTTCCTTCAGCACTGTTCTTGATGGAAAATCACCAACAATCATGTAAATAAGAGGCACTGCAAGATAGAATATTCCACATGGGACTAGATAATATAATTTAGATTTGTTATTCATGCATTACCCCCATGATATTATTACTGGAATGCTTTTTTCAGGGCTTATTGTAATTGCATCTACAGGACAGCTCATCCTGCAAAGATGACACATTTGGCAATCATCAGGATAAGCTATGTATGCCTTTACATCTGATTTATTCAATCTAATGACATCGGTCGGACATGCTTGCACACATTCACCACATCCTATACATCCTCTAATTTTACTTATAGACATATTTTGTTCTCCTACTATTCCAATTTATCCATTTCAAATAAGAAATAGATAAATCATCTGATAGAATTAAGACTAGTGGCTGTTTGTGAAAATATTGTGAAATGCAGTTATAATTCATGAATTCTAATTTATTATATATTTATAATCTTGCTCAGAAGCTATCATATAAGAATTTACTTATGATGCATTTTTATTTGACAAAAAAACATGATTTCATATATCGCACAGATAATAGATAAGATATTTAATTGCTGTGTAGTGATTTACATAGATTTTCTGTTATTTTTGTAAAAAATAACTACATATGTGTGGTACTTTAAGTTTATCTTGGCTCCAATATGTTATGAAAGTTTGTAATACTTGCTAATTTGTAAAAAATAAGCTATAATTGTTATTAGTTAGAAAGCGATACCCCGAGCAGTGCATTTGCTGTTGCTCGGGTTTTGTTTACAATAAATTTTAACACAATTTACCAATTAATCACCGTCAACAGATGCTTTATTACAAATTGGGGTAATTAAGCATAATATGTTACGGTCTTTAGTTTTTGGAGGAAATAGATGGATATTCAAGATTTACAGAAGATTATTAGCGAGGAAAAATGGACATTAGTTCAGCTTCAAGCTCTTACTGTTTCTTATTTTACTGAATGGGACGCAAAAATAAAAACTATCAATGGCGATGATTTAATTGAAGCTAAACAGATTTGCGATGAATACTTTGATCAAACTAACAAGAACAGTGTTATTGCAAGATATGTTTCAGGCATGATTACATTATTCACTCGTCCACAGGAAGATAATATCGCATTCTTAGATTTGATTTCTTCTTTTGCTCAAGTAAAACAATGGGCTCTTGTAGAATACCTTTGCAAGAAGATTCTTGCGGTTAATGAAAGCAAACCAGCATTGAGATTACTCGCTGATTGCTACACAGCAACTGACAAAGAGGCTGAAAAATATGCTACTTGGGAAAGAATTGTTAAAGTTGATTACTCAGAAACAGAAATCTTACGCAAATTAGCTGATTATAAATTTGAAACAGCTTCTACAAAAGCTGAAGATAAAGAAGCTGCAATAACTTATTACAAAAAATTATTGAACCGATTGATGACTAAAAATGATGCAGGTCAGATTAAAGAATGTTTCCCTGTATTAGTTAGCTTGATTGACGATGATTTTGGATATTTAATTGGTGTCTGTGAAAGAGTTGCTACACATGTAGGAAATGCTTATGCAGTTGCACTTTTAAATGTGTTATCTGAAAACTTCAAAGATGATCTTGATGAATTGATCACAATCAACAAAAAGATTCTTGAATACTCAAATGACAACATTCCAGCTAGAAATGCCCTTGTTACATGCTACAAAGAAAAATATAAAGGCCATGGCCGTTTGAACACCTGTTTGACTCACAGTAAGGTTGCTGACAAATCTTATAAATTGGTAATGCATGCAATTGAAGATTTTGAAACAAACATTGCTTTTGATAAGGGTACCTTTGTATTCCAGAAGAGCACAGGTAGAATCGGTAGAATCAATTCAATAACTGATGATGAAGTTGTAATTGACTTTGCAGGTCAAAACAATGTAAGTACAGGATCCACTATGTCAACAGACATGGCATTCAAAAGTTTGGATGCTCTTCCAAAATCTCATATTTGGGTATTGAAGAGTGCTGTACCACATGCAAAATTGAAAGCTAAGATTCAAAAGGATATTCCTTGGGCTCTTAGAATTTTAATGGGAAGCAACAACAACAGAAGTTCTATCAAAGAGATGAAGGCTGAAATTGTTCCTTCCTTACTCTCTGCAAGAGAATGGACTTCTTGGAACACTGCAGCTAAAAAAGAATTGATGAGCAATCCCCTATTTGGTGTTGATGCATCAGAATCTGATACATTCACTCTTCGTAGCACACCAATTACATTTGAAGAGAAGCAGTTGAACATTTTCAAAGGTGAAAAACTGTTCTATGATAAAGTTAAGGGCATAAGAGAATTCATCCTGAATAAGGGTGATGTTGAAAGTGATTCATTCCTAGAGATGGTTGAGTACTTTGCAGCAAATATCACAAACAAAGATGGCACACCAAAATCCATCTCTTACGTAAGTGATATTCTTGTAAGCAGTTACTTGATTTTAGAAGATCTATATGAAAATTACAAAATGAATTTCATCAAGCTTCCAGAAGGTATGCCTTTTGAATCTATCTATAAAAATATTGAAGATAAGGTTGAATGTTTCAAGGCCATCAAGGATCCTGAAATCAAGAAGCTGTTTATTGATAGAATTGTAGATTGTGATGATCTATGGGAAAAAACTTTATTGGATTTATTCCCTTATTATCAGACATCTTATATTCCTGATACTTTCAAAGCTAACAAGAAACCTGAAAGTTTCACAAAGATTTTCAAGAGATCTATTTCCAAATATAAAGATGATAACAATATATTCTTGTATCTTTACAAGACATATGATGTTTCTGTTTGGGAAAAGAACGATGTACCAGCAGACCAACTTCTGTTCACTGGCCTATTGCTTCTTGATTACACATTGAAATGTATTGAGAATAAGAAGAAAGTCACTGAAAATAGAAAGAATGCTAAGGTTCTTTTGGAGAAGTTATTCACAAACAAAGCTATTTATAATTACATCAAATTTGGTGATGAGAACTCAGCTAAAAAGGTTTGGTCTTTGGTAACAGATCTTCCATTCGCTCATAGCGACGTTGGTAAAAAGATTGAAGTTAGACACCAGATCAATGAGTTATATCCTAACTTCAATTTTGATGATGAAACAGTCAACAAGAATGAAGAGGATTTCATCCCAACAGGTCTATTCTGCTTGCAGGAAAGCATGGATGCAAAGAAAGCTGAATTATTCAACCTTCAACATGTATTGCTACCTGAAGTTACAAAAGAAATTGGTGAGGCTAGAGAACTTGGTGATTTAAAAGAGAACTCTGAATATATTTATGGTAAAGAGAGACAAAGAACTTTAAACAGTCAACTTTTCAATCTTAACGATGAAATTGAAAGAGCTTCTATTGTTGATCCTGCTTCTATCAGTGATGATGAAATTGGTTTTGGTACCAAAGTAACTCTGCATGATAATATTAAGAACGAAGAGATCCAATATACAATCATGGGTCTTTGGGAAGCAAATCCTTCAAAGAATATCATCAACATGCTGGCACCTCTTGGTTACAACTTGTTGAAACGTAAGGTTGGAGAGAATGTTAAATTCAAAGTTAATGAATTGCAGTTCGACTTTACAGTCAAGAAAATTGAAGTTGCTATCTAGTCAATTTTAATGTGAAGAGCCTCATCGTGAATGTTTCATTGATGAGGTTTTTTTTACGTAAAAAAAGCACCTCTTAAGAGAGTATAAACTCAGGTGTGTAAGTTATTAAACCAATAACTTATGCACCTTAATTTATTTAAGCAGGTGTGCTAGCATACAAACATCATATTGATAGAGGAATCAACATGGCTGCTAAACAAAAAACAATAGAAGAACAGTTAGCAAATGAACTTATTGCTAAGTACAAACCAGAAACTGTAGGAGATATGGAGGATGCACTTAAGAGTGTTTTCGGCCCTATGTTCGAAGCGATGCTCAAAGGAGAGATGACAAATCATCTCGGCTTTGAATCAAATGATCACAACAACAATAAAACTACCAATAATCGCAGAAATGGTTACATCAATAAGTCAGTTAAAACCAAATCTGGAGAGGTAAAAATCAAAGTCCCTAGAGACCGAGATGCCTCTTTCGAACCACAGCTTATTGAGAAAAGAAAGAGCAATGTTTCAGG
>JALNVT010000166.1 GCA_023231265.1 Sphaerochaetaceae bacterium | reverse complement strand
CATGTTCAATATGCTGTCGATGGTTCAATAACTAAAGTTAATGACCTTGCAGCTATTACTGATGGTGATTGGGCAATCTCAGCAGTAACAGGATTTAAATTCACATTCTAACTCAGTAATTAATATATTTACATATAAAATAAGGAAAACTATCAGAGGAATCAGGTAGTTTTTCTTATTGATATAGGACAAAATGCCTTGACGATTGTTAAAACTATTTATATCATTCATTTATATTGATTTTGCTTTTTTACCGTATAAAAGTTAAACAATAAAATTAAACCTAATCAACATTTAGTTGGTTAACATAAGGAGAAGAGGAAATTTCTATTTCCTCGATAGAAAATAATGGAAGCAGGCCGTATGCAACGTTGCATCGACTATATTAGATTTAACCAAGAGTCGGAAGGTTTTGAAATGTCTTCTGATGATGAGGTAGATATATCAGCGATTCTTAATAAAGATAAGACAGCTGATGAATTGATTCAAAAATTCTTAATAGAACACAATCTTGATAGTGTTGAATACAAAGCTAGTGATTTGGATTATTCATTTTATCCAGGAACTAGGTGTTTGAGTAACTACTTCTCAATTAAAGATAGAGAGGAACTCAGAAGAGTTGTTATTTACTTAAGTAGCATGAGAGCTGCAGAATTTTTACTTGAACCTATTGATGGTCCTTATTCGTTAGAGCATTTACAGCAGATACATGAGCATCTGTTTGGTGATGTATATCCTTCAGCTGGTGTTATAAGAACTAAAACGGCTGCTAAAAGAACTGAGTTCTGTTTACCTGAATATATTGAGGTAGCAGGAAAAGAGATCTTTGACCGATTAGCTAAAGAACACTTTCTAAGAAAACTTGACAGAGAGCAATTTATCGGTGATTTAGCATACTACATGGGTGAGATTGAAGCATTGCATCCATTTAGAACTGGTAATGCCCCTACAGCAAGACTTTTCTTTATCATTCTAACGCAGAATGCAGGATGGCAGGTCGAATGGTCTGAAGCAGATCCTGATGGCTTTTTAGAAGCTGATATATGTGCTATTGATGGTGATTATCAACCTTTAATCGATGTGCTTGAAGAAGTTATATATCCAAAAGAGTAGAAATAAATAGAAATACTCACAGTCCTTTTGAATTAGAGATAATTCCAAAAGGATTTTTTTTGACCTGATCTCTGAAACTGAAATATTATATTGGTAAAAAATCTGCCTAATTTCTTTTAAAATTCAATTAAAAACTTGCAAAATAATTATAGATTGTTAATTTTATCATGCCAATCTATCAAAATTGTATGGATTGGCGTATAATTATAATACATTTGGTAATAATTTTTAAAAATATTTTAAAAATATTATCAAAATGATAAAATTTGTAATTTATTACCTACTAAGTAAATAGGGATTAAGTGATTGTGGTGGGTTATTTAAATAGGTAAAAAAATATCGATATAGTGTTAAAAACGCTTTCCATCCTTCATTTTTATCAGTATATTGTAAGCATAAAGAAACAAAAAAACATAAAATTAATTAATGCTCGGAGGCAATTATGACTAAGATAGCTTTTTTTGATACTAAAGAATATGATAAAAAATGGTTTGATAAATATGTGAGTGATGATGAAGAAATTACATATTTTGAAAGTAGATTGAAAACACGCAATGCTCAAGTCTGTCAAGGATTTGATGTAGTAATTGCTTTTGTTAATGATGAACTTAATGCTGATACAATTGATGCAATAGCAGATATGGGTGTTAAGATGATTGCATTGAGAAGTGCAGGCTTCAACAATGTAGACATTAAGGAAGCAACAAAAAAGAATATTATAGTAGCTAGAGTTCCAGCTTATAGCCCATATGCAGTAGCAGAGCATGCAACAGCACTGCTTCTCGCATCTGTTAGAAAATTACATCACTCATACGTCAGAACACGAGAGTTCAACTTCTCGCTGAACGGACTTGTAGGTTTTGATTTACATGGAAAAACAATGGGTATTGTTGGAACAGGTAAGATAGGATGTATTTTCATTGATATATGTAAGGGTTTTGGTATGAAGGTAATTGCATATGACCCTTATCCAAAAGCAGATCTTGATTGTGAGTATGTAAGTTTTGAAGAACTCTGCAAAAGTTCAGATATGATATCATTCCACTGTCCTCTAACAAAAGAGAACAAGCACATGGTAAATGATGAATCAATCAAGAACATGAAAGATGGAGTTGTACTCATAAACACATCACGTGGAGCACTTGTTAAGAGCTCGGCTCTTCTAAAGGGCCTGAGGTCTAAAAAGATTGGTGCTGCAGGACTTGATGTTTACGAAGAGGAAGCAGGATTGTTCTTTGAAGATAAGAGCAATGCAATTCTGGATCATGAGAATGAAATACTTACATTGCTGATTGCAATGCCTAATGTTATTGTTACATCTCACCAAGCTTTCTTGACTGAGGAAGCTCTTCAGAAGATTGCAGATACAACACTGAACAACATTCGAGACTTTGTAAATGGTAGGGAAGTTGTTAATAGAGTTCAACACGATTGATAGAGTTTGTTCTTATAAATAAGCTATAATTCCGTTTTGTAAAATACAAAATAAAAGAGACCCCACTTTAATATGGAGCCTCTTTTTTTGATATCTCTAGTTTAGAAATGTAATGTTAAATCATCATCAATTATTGAAGATTTTCTTCTCTTAACTTCTTTAACAACAAATTTTGGTTTTGTCTCTTTAACTGTTTCTTCTACAATCTCTTCAGTTTCAGTCAAACTTGCATCAGCTATTTCAGATTTTCTTTTTACAGTCTTTCTAGGAGCCTTAGGTGCAACTTCTTCTTTCTTTGCCTTGATTATGTAGCATTTATGGATTTTAGGATCTCTTGAGAAATCATCTCCAATAGTTTCAGGTGTAATTTCTTTAACATCATAATCCTGGTAGATGAAATCATCCATCTGGAACTTTCTGTAATTGTTACTGAAAATCAAAACACCATCTTCATCTAAGTGTCTCATGCACAGGTGGATCAGACGTTTGTGGTCTCTATCAACATTGAAAGAATCACGAGATTTGCTATTTGAGAAAGTTGGAGGATCACAGAAGATTAGATCATATCTATCATATGTGTTGTATAAGAAGTTCATACAATCATCTTTGTAGAAGAAATGATTCATTCCCTTGAATCCGTTAAGTTCCATGTTGCTTTGAGCCCAATCCAAATATGTAGTTGAAGCGTCAACACTTACTGTGCTTAGAGCTCCACCTTTTGCAGCTTGAACTGTAGCAGTTCCTGTGTAACAGAATAAGTTTAAGAATCTTTTTCCTTCGCTCATCTCACCAATCATTTTTCTAACTGGGCGGTGATCTAGGAAGATACCTGTATCCAAATAATCTTGGAAGTTAGCAAGATATTTTGTGCCGTTCTCTTTGATTATATAAAATCTATTCTTGTTTGCAATTTTGTTGTATTGGTTTCTGCCTTTCTGAGGAGTTCTGCTCTTAACAAAGATATTATCAATATCAATACCAGTAGCTCTCTCTGTAGCAAAGATCAATTCTTCAAGTCTTCTCTGTGCATCTTCTTCTGGAATTGAAGATGGTGCAGCATATTCCTGTAAGTTGATGAATTGGTCATTGTAAATATCGATTGCAGCACTGTATTCAGGCATATCAGCATCGTAAATACGATAGTTTGTTACACCTTCAGCTTCCATTTTAGGCTTGATTTCAGCAATGTTTTTGATAAGTCTGTTGTAAGCCATCTGAGCACCAGGGCTAAGAGGAGCTGCTAGACGTTCTGCTTTCTTTTCAATTGCTTTACGTGTCATCTCTTCTCTTTCTTCATCACTGAATACATAGTAATGAGCAATCTGACAGTCGATGTTACCGTTTGTTACATGGTTTGTTCTTTTTGGTTTCATATTGATGAAACTCAACAGTTCCTGTTCACCACAGAGAATTGAAACATTCCAACCGCCGAATAATTCATTCAACTGCTTGCCAACTGATTCATATAACTTATCAATGTTTGTATTGTCCAATCTGACACCATAAGGTGGGTCAGTTACAATATAACCTACAGAACTAGGTACATCTTCTTTTGTGATTTTTGTGAAGTCTTTTACAGCGAATTCAATTTTATCATCTACACCAGCAGCTTTTGCATTCTTTTTAGCAACAGCAATTGAATCAGGATTGATATCCCAACCATAGAACTTGAATTCTTTTGTAGAACCTTCTTCTTCCTCTTTGATTGCCTGCTGCAACACACCATCCCATACTGTTTCATCATGTATAGGTAGTTTGAAGAATGCAAATCTATCAACATCGATCAGACCTGGTGCAACTTTACTTGCCCAAAGTGCTGCTTCAATAAGGATTGTTCCTGCACCACAGAAAGGATCTAGAAGTGTAGGTAATTCTTGTAAATCCTCTTCACTTTCTAAAACTCTACGATATTCTGATCTTTTCAATACTGTTGCTGCAAGAGTCTCTCTCATTGCTACATCGATGAATGCTTTTCTATAACCTCTTTTGTGAAGAGATGAACCTGAAAAGTCAACAAGGTAGGTAACCATATTTCCTCTTACGTGAATATGGAATGATACATCGGAATTATATTTGTCAACGTTTGGTCTCTCTCCATCAAATTTTGAACGAATTCTATCTACGATAGCATCTTTCAATCTGACAGCTGCAAAGTGTCCGTTTTTCAACCAACTGCACTGTATAACAGTTTGAGAAATCGAGAATGTTGTCTCTGGATTTAACCATTCTTCCCATGGAATTTGAACTGCTGATTCATATAATTCATCAGCATCTTTAACATCGTCGTCTTCATAAAGATCCATCATCAACTTTGATGATACTCTTGTATATAGACAGAACTTATATGCTTGTTCTAGTGTTCCTTCAAATTCAACGCCACCTGCGTTTACTATTGCCTCTTCAACTCCAAGAGATTTTATCTCGTGTTCCAAAATGTCTTGTTGGTTTGTTGCGCACGTTGCAAAAAATACCATTGTAACTCCTACCTCTGTTTCTTTCAGAGATTTATTAATAATTATTTAAGGCCTACTGTTACTTCAGTAAGTCCTGTAATTCATCTTTTGTGAATTCATACTTACTATTACAGTTTAAGCAAACTAATTCTAGTGGGAAAGGGCCATTTTTCTTTATATCTTCCTTATCTTTTTGAGGAAGTGATTTTAAATGAATGGCAAAGTTCTTTTTGTCACATGGACATGAGAATCCTACAAGAGAATGAGATAGATGATTTGCACCCTCAAAGTTCTCTTCTATGAATTTTTTTGGGTCATTTCCAGCGCTGATGTATTTAGCTAATGATGGTAGTCCTTTGATTTTCTTCTCCAGTTCTTCCATAATCTCTTCTTCATCATCACCAGGTAATAATTGGAAGAATATACCACCAACACCAATAATTCTATTATCTTCATCAACATCAAAATCGAGTACAAATAATGATAAAGTCTGTTCAGACTCTTTGAAGTAAATTCTCAAGTCTTCTGCAAGGTTACCTTTTTGAAGCATAACT
>JALNVT010000165.1 GCA_023231265.1 Sphaerochaetaceae bacterium | reverse complement strand
CATTGCAAAACCAATTGTACCAGAATATATGTACAAAACCATTGCTGTTCAACTTACGAAAGATGGTCATGAAGAAGTATAAAATTGGTTTGATATCCTTCTGACTACAAGAATTTGATAAAAGAAGTTTGAAATCAGAAATACTCAAAATCATGAATCTTGCAATGATTTGATAGCTTGTTTGTATATTTGAATTGGAATAACGACTCTCTGAAATTATTGTGGGATTATAAAACTACTTGAATAAGACAATGATTTATTAATGTGTTATAGTTACAGTCAGTTTTTGGAGGAATTATGGAAACTAAATATATTGAAGAAACACAAAATCTAATAGATTTTATAAATAAAAGTTACAGTCCCTTTCATGTTGTAGAGAATGTAAAAGAAATACTGAATGACAGAGGCTTTGAAGAATTGCTTGAAAATGAGAAGTTCACTGTAAAAAGAGGTGGTAAGTATTATGTCACACGAAATAGCTCATCTTTAATTGCATTCAAGATTCCAGAATCTTTTGTTGGATATTCAATCATTGCATCTCATACAGACTCTCCTTCTTTTAAAGTCAAGGCAAATCCTGAGATGATAAAAGATGGTAAGTTCACAACTTTAAATGTTGAGGGATATGGTGGCATGTTATGCGCTCCATGGTTTGATCGACCTTTATCTATAGCAGGAAGAGTTTTTGTTGAGAATGGTGATGAAGTTGAGCAGAGACTGCTTAACTTTGATAAGGACATGGTATCAATAGTCAACCTTGCAATTCATCAAAACCGTGAGGCAAATACTGGTTACAAATATTCAAAGCAGAAAGACATGCTTCCTATTTTGGGACTTGGTGAGAACTCCGGTGAATTGAATAAATTGATTGCAAAGAACCTTGGTGTGGACGTTGAATCCATCTTGGACAGTGATCTGTTCTTGTACAATAGAATGAATGGCACAATCTGGGGACTTGATGATGAATTTTTCTCAACTCCAAAGCTGGATGACCTGGGCTGCGTTTATCCATCTGTGAGAGCATTGATCGATACTGAACCAAGCAACACAATTCCATTGATAGCCCTATTTGATAATGAAGAGGTTGGCTCCGGTACAAAGCAGGGTGCTCTGAGTGATTTCTTACCAACAGTTATTGAAAGAATTTCATTTGCACTTTCATTGGACGTGGAGCAAAAAGCTATGATGAAAGCAAACAGCTTCATGCTTTCTGCTGATAACGGACATGCCTTGCATCCAAACTACATGGAAAAAAGTGATCCTGTAAATCATACAGTGCCTGGTGGTGGAATCGTGATTAAATATGCAGCAAATCAAAAGTATACAACCGATGCTCAGAGTGCTGCTTTCATAAAGAAAATTTTAAAAGACAGTGATGTTCCTTATCAGGAGTTCACAAACAACAGTGATGTGGCTGGAGGAAGCACTCTTGGTAATTTATCCAATCAACATTACTCTTTGAATACTGTTGATATTGGTTGCTCTCAACTAGCAATGCACTCTCCTTATGAAACAGGTGGCACAAAAGATGTTTTTTATATGATTACAGGAATGAGTGCTTTCTTAAAAAGATAAAATTTATTATAATTGACAAATGTCAATTACAAGGAGATTTTATATGAAAGAAATGCTTAAAAAAGAAGCTGAAAAAAAGAACAGTCTGCAACCTCAACCTAAGACAATTGTTTCCTGTCGTGGTAAAGATGGAAGAGACAATGCTCTGGTTGTTGGTTACTGTGGAAACTGCAGTTTTGACCCACCAATGTTGATGATTGGTATAGTCCCATCTCGTTTCTCTTATCATATGGTAAAAGAGACTGGATGCATGGTGGTCAATTTACCAACAAAAGAATTCAAGAAGGAATTCGATTATCTTGGATCCACTTCTGGTAAGGATGAAGACAAATTCAAGAAGATGAACATCAAGACAAAAGATGCTGATATTGTTGATGCACCTCTCTTGATTGATTGTCCAGTGAACATTGAGCTGAAGGTTGTGGATTCCATGATGACTGGTTCCCATGAGATGTTTGCTTGCACCGTAGAAAAAGTACACTGTGCAGAGCAGTACTTAAAAGAAGATGGTACAGTAGATTTCTCAAAATTAGATTTGATTTAATATAAATGACAAAATAGCAACTTAGGGAATGATTCCAGAAGTTGCTATTTTTTTAGACCCAATCATTTTTTTTGTGATTTCAAATCAGCATTTACTAAAAAATATTTTCTAAAAGATTGTAAAAAAAAGGCAACACCTATAATGCTGTAGTTACTGCACATAACAAAAAGAAAGTTACCTTAATGAAATATATTAAATCAGCATCAAGTTTGTTGGCTCTTTTAATGAAACTTAAGAAATGGTAAAAACGTTATCAAACAGAGAGATGTATCTTATCAAAAGAGGTGTGCATCTTCATACTGAAAATATTGACATAATCAGATAGATGTATCTATTAGCATCCAACGTCATAAACTGAGCCTTAATTAACAATATTAATAATCATAACAATTGCAGCGACTAGATTTGTTATAGCAAATATTGTTTTCAAATTTTTAGGTTTACTTTTGAGTGCAAATTTACCACCAATTACACCACCTAAAATTGCAATAATACTAAGAGGGATAGCTAAAGATGGGTTAAAATCACCATTTAAACTATGTCCAATGAATCCCATTAAAGCTGTTGCCGCTACCATGGCGGAGGAAGTACCAACTGCTATCTCCATAGGAATTCCACATAGCATCACCATCATAGGAATTTTAAATGCTCCCCCGGATACTCCAATTGCTCCTGAGAAAAAACCAACTGTTGCAGTTATAGGAAGAATCAACCATAAATTTACACTATAATCATATTTACCAAAATGTCTGTTCCATCGTCCAAAGGATTTTTTCAGGATCAATGGCTTTTCTTTGACAGGTACAAACATAAATATTGATATCAGGATAAGAAAACCCGCGAACATTAATTTTAATGTGGTTCCTTCAAAAGAGGATGAAAAATAGCCTCCAAAAAAGGCCATGATATCAGTCGGAGGGTCAATGATTAGCGCCAATCTCCAATCAACTCTTTTGCTCTTATTAAAAATCAGCATTGCAGCTAAAGAAGTACCCATCATAATTAACTGAGAAGTAGTGGCAGCATTATGCATTGAAATTCCTGATAAAACCATGACTAACACATAAAAGTTACCTCCTCCTTTACCAATCATAGACATAGTAATAGCAATAAGGAAAATTATTAAACTTATTATAAATAAAGAATTCATATTCCTAATCCTGATTTAATAATTTTGAAATCGAGTTTTTATTTTTTAATACAAATCCTGGTTTGATATTTGCAACATTGTCTACTGAACTATCAAGGAGGATTTTCACTTTATCAAATCCATTTAATTGAAGATAAACCGAAGTTATAGTGGCCCTGATAGCGGAAGAACAAAACACAATAATGGTTTTATTTTTTGGTATTTCATCTATTCTATCTGGTATTTCTGAAATTGGGATATTTTTGCAAAATTAAAACTGACCAACTGACTTTCTTCATTGGTTCTAACATCTAAAATAAAGGCAGTCCCTAATTTTTTTGCGTTTATCATTTCTTCGAATGTAATTTTATGCTCTCCAGTACCAAAATATCCCAAATCATAATTTTTGAGCAAATTGTCAAAATTTTTCATTTATTAATCTCCATTTTAACCTCAGTTATTAAATTTTATGTTTGAGTCTGTTTGTATCGTTTATGAAAATATTGTCTTTTTGCAAATACCAAAAAGTAATTTTGTATAAATGGATAATTATAGAATTATGATAAATTCACACTATAACAAACCCATTGTGCTTTTTTCTAAAAATCTATCACCTCATAGAATTTAAATTTTTAACCTATTTGTATCAGATGATATTTTTAATATTGTAATTGGATTCATAGCTTTTTAACCTTTATATTCCCATATGATTATTTGGTGGAATGCTAGCCCAGTTTTAGAACTATGTCAATAACTATTTGTAAAAAAAGGCTTCCAACCTATATATGGGATGGAGCCTAATTAAATTTCTAGTTAAGTCACTTTGCTATCATAATTTATCTGTTTGCTAAAGGAATTTTTATTTTGCTACGAACCAGAAGTACATAATTTATCAAATTGTTGAGGTTTCTAAATCTGTACGGTTTTCTAATAAAGAGCTTGATCTTCTATCTTAAACATTGGATATTGTGATGATGAATATTTCTTTTTCTAACTATTTGATGCAAGTAAAAAAAGCTATGTAAGAAATTAAACCTCATACAAAATTCCCAAAACCAACAAACTTTCTGATTGAGTATTTTTTTATTTGAGGCTCTTCAATTTTCAAATAGATTTCTGAATAGAAGAGGGAAGTAGTATGTCAAAAACATTCCGACCAATGAATATCTTACAAGACAGCCTGTATAATATTGCTTAACTCCGAATGCCTGTTTTAATGATGCAATGATTGCAAGTGAGAAAGCAGCACTCAATACAATTCTCAGGGCCTTTTTTAAGACAGTTCCATCTGTTTTATAATTCAGTTTTTTGCACTCTCTTGCAAATCCAAAGTAAGCTCCAGCTGCAATTGACAGTGTCTTCAAGAAATCTGCATATGCAACCTCATCTACCATTTTTAACTGAAGAAGGACTGTTAGAGGTATCGCACAGGCAAAGAATACTGTACTCAAGATCCAACTGACTTTATATTTCTTTTCTGGATTCTTTGAGATGTTGTAAAATACAGGATATAAAAATAGAGTGCAGGCAAGTCCTATTGAGAGGCCCACCAGAACATCAATTGGCCAATGAACTCCTAAATACATTCTGCTTAAAGCAACCCACACAACAAGTACTGTACAGATGACTGTCACCTTCTTGTTTTTGTAGGCTCTTGCAATTGCAAAATACATAGATGATGCAATAGTTGTGTGTCCTGATGGAAATGAATAACCTGTTGCTGTTGTCAATCTCTTTCCATCTATCTCATCAAGTACCTGAAATGGACGAGGTGCTTTGACTATGGCTTTTATTAGAGACATAGAAAGAGATGCAGTGAGAATTGGCCCACTGACTGCATAAGCCTTGTGTTTGTCATCTGTGTATAGAATCCAAGCCAGTAGTATTATCAGAATGGATTGCTCACCAAAAAAAGAGCCTATGTTGGCAACTGCATCTAATAATGGGGAACTGATAGAGAGAAAAAATAAAAGAATTTCTTTTTGCATAAACACTCCTGTTTAGTATCATAATAAGTAAAAATATTGCTGGTATCAATGAAAACTTTTAGTTTATTTTAAATAATAATATACAAAGTGCAACATAATAAGTTAAAATAAATATATTGTTTAATTAAACAGTTATTGGTGATTGAAGATTACATCAGTTGATTGGGGAGCTGCAGTCTCAACCAAGATATTGTATGAATGATATCATTGATAGTAGATGCTGCAATATTACAGTTTATCAAAGGGGTAACACGTGAGCGAAAATCTTTCAACTATCTTTGGCTTACTTGGTGGTTTGGCCATATTTATATATGGTATGAATTT
>JALNVT010000164.1 GCA_023231265.1 Sphaerochaetaceae bacterium | reverse complement strand
TTTGTTGATTTCTGCTTCAATGTTTATTTCTCTGTTGCTTTTAATTGTGACAATTTTATTAAATTGGGTTCTTTATTTAATGAGTTTTAATTTTTATGGAGGTGTTTTTAGGGCTGTATTGCTTTTGCACATGAATGTTCTTTACTATCTGAAACCATATCTAAATGATAAAATAGACCATTTGGAGCATCTTTTGGCTTCATTGTTCTCTTTTGGAATAAAGGTACCACTCTATCTTCCAACTTTTTATAGTGGTCAAAGCGGATTTAAAGTATATTTCATTACACTATTGACCGCTTGGGGTTTGTATATGTATTCTATGGTCATTATACGATACAGGAGACAAAGAATATATGAGTTGGAACTTTCCATACGATTCCCCAAATGCAATAATGCAGGTGCTTGAAGAAAATGGACTTGCAATGAGTAAAAAATTTGGACAAAATTTTTTACTATCAAATGACGTTAGAAAAAGAATTGTAGCTTTAATGGAAATAAATAAGGATTCAAGAGTTTGGGAAATTGGACCAGGACTTGGTGCAATTACTTCTTTGCTAATTGATAGTGGAGCGCAGCTGAAAGTTTTTGAGATAGATCATGGATTTTGTAGAATTTTGGAAGATGCTGCATTTGGTGATGATGAGAACTTTACTCTTGTAGAAGGTGACGCTTTAAAAACTTGGCCAATCGAATATGAAAAAGAAGGAGTACCTGATGTAATCTGTGGAAATCTTCCATACAATGTCGGTTCTGTTTGTATTGCAAAACTTCTTGAAAATCAATGTCTTCCCAAAAAAATGGTTTTCACTTTGCAGAAAGAGGTTGCACAGAGATTAGAAGCAAAGTCTGGATCCAAACTTTACTCTTCATTCTCTCTTTTGGCACAGATGGATTATGACACACGAATTACAATGGATATCAACAACGGTGCATTCTATCCTGTTCCAAAAGTAACCAGCAGTGTCATCATGATGACTAAATTGGATAAACCTAGAGTTTCAGATGATATACGACAGACTTTCATGATGGTAATCAGAGACAGTTTCTCAAAGAGAAGAAAGACATTGAGAAATAATCTTTTAGGTGGTAAAACTGGTAAAATTATCGGTAAGGATGCTACATTAGATGCTATAAAGGAAAGTGGACTTGATGAAGGTGTGAGAGGTGAAAAACTTGGATTTGATGAATTTATAGCTCTTTCAACCGCTATTAAAAATGCAATTGATGCTAGAAATTAATATAGATTGCAACAATTGATGATGTTCCCTGTATTTTACAGGGGATTTTTTTTATATCATGATATTTCGGTTTAATTACATATGACAAATGTTTGTAAAAGTTAAATTCACTAAATAGGTGATTTACATGTAATTATTAAATTTTAAAGGTGTTTATATTTTAAACTTATGATACTGTTGACATTTTTTATACTATGTTTTACTATGTAATTACAAAAAAAACAAACAAGGTGGATAAAATGAAAAACATAATAACAATATTTGCAGCATTATTAATAATTGCACCTTATATCATTCTTGCATAATATTTATACAAGCAAATAATAATTGCTTGATTGCAATTGATGCTAACTGAAATGTGGTCACAAAATGGTGACCATTTTTTACGCTTAAAATAAAATTAATTTTTAAGACAAAAAAAAGAAGAACCGAAGTTCTTCTTTTTCTATAAGTTGTAGATTACTAATTAATTAGTTTCTTCTGCAGCTTGAGCTAGTGTTAATGAACAAGTTACTACGATATCTTCAACACTGCAACCTCTTGAAAGGTCTGATACAGGATGAGCAAAACCCTGTAAAATAGGGCCATAAGCTTCAGCACCTGCCAATCTTTGAACAAGTTTGTAACCAATGTTACCAGCTTGTAGATCAGGGAAGATAAGAGTATTAGCTTTACCAGCTACCTTAGAACCTGGAGCTTTCTTGGAACCAACTTCAGGAATGATTGCTGCATCTAACTGCATCTCACCATCAACATTCAATTCAGGACATTTAGCTTGAACTAATTCTGTTGCTTTCTGTACTTTTTCTACCAATTCACCTTTTGCAGATCCTTTTGTTGAGTAAGAAAGAAGTGCTACATTTGGTTCAGCTTTCAAGAAAGTACGACAAGATTGAGCTGATACTTCAGCAATTTCTGCTAGTTGTTCAGCTGTTGGGTTAGGAATTGTAGCACAATCACCAAAGATGAATGAACCATCAGCGCCTAAATCAGTTTTGTCTGTTGCCATTACAAAACAACTTGAAGCTGATTTGATACCAGGTTTTGTTTTGATAATTGTGAAACAAGCAACAAGAACTTTACCAGTTGTATTTTCAGCACCAGCTACCATAGCATCTGCTTCTCTCATTCTTACCATCATTGCACCCCATTTTAGAGGATCAACAATTTTTTCATAAGCTTCTTCTTCGCTCATTCCTTTGTGTTTTCTTAATTCGTAATATTCGTGGCCGTATTCTTTTCTTAGGTCACTTTCTACAGGATTAATAACGTTGATGCCTGTTAGGTCTACGTTTAATTCTTTAGCTTTTGCTTCTACTTCTGATTTTACACCAAGTAGAGTAACGCTTTTAGCTAATTTCTGATCAGCAATTTTTCGTGCAGCTTGAAGTGTTCTTTCTTCACATCCTTCAGGAAGAACCAAGTTCTTCTGTGCGGTCTTAGCAAGGCCTTTCATCTTTTCTGCGAAAGTCATATAAATTTCTCCTATAATAAGCAAATCTAAGGAAAAGAATATCACAATTAAAAAAGTTATTAAAGGTGCACTTTTTATCTAATTTAGAACAATTTTTTAATTAAATTCATCAGTTTGTTGCTTTTAATACATACATACCTTGTATTTAAATACTTTATTTATTATAAACAATTTAAAGGTGCGTAGAAATGAACATAGGTGTATATGGACTAGGTAGGTTCGGAACCTTCTGGACCCAAGAATTAGCTAAACATGGTAATACTGTTGTAAGCTACAGTAGAAGTCACAAAGATGATATTGAAAACGTAAAATTAGTGAGTGAAGACGAAGTGCTTTCACAACCTATAATATATCTTTGTGTTGCAATCAGTAGTTTTGAAGAAGTTCTAACAAGGATTACTTCAAAAATTAAAAAGGGATGTACTGTAATTGATACTTGCTCTGTCAAAATACACCCAGCAAATTTAATGAAGAAGTTATTGCCGAAAGATGTTTATAGCATTGCTTCTCATCCAATGTTTGGACCTGATTCCGGATTGAATGGAGTTCAAGGTTTACCAATGGTTGTTTATCCATTAAATTGTCCATCTTCTCTGTTTGATGAGATATATAAAGATCTCGAAAGTTGGGATTTACATCTTTTGAAGATGAGTCCTGATGCCCATGATAGAGAAGCAGCATGGTCGCAAGGTATCACACACTTCGTTGGAAGAGTGCTAGATGAACTTGCTCTTCAACCTACAGAACTGGCAACAACAGGTTATAATAGGTTGATGTCTATAGTTGAACAAACTTGTAATGACCCAATACAATTGTTCTACGATTTACAAAGGTATAACCCTTACGCAAAGCAAATGAGAATGGGACTTAAAGGTTCTCTAGATTATGTAATGCAGGAGTTAACCGAACAGGAGCAATAAGAAGATGAACGTTTGCGTTTATACTCTTGGATGTAGATTAAATCAATGTGAGAGCGAAGGAATTGCAGATGCCTTCACTGCTGAAGGATTTAATATAGTAAATGATAAAGAAGCTGCAGAAATATATATAGTAAATACTTGTACTGTTACAAGCAAAGCTGAGCAGAAGGCAAGACGTATGATTAGACATTTTGCTCATGATGGTATTTGTATAGTTACAGGGTGTTATGCTCAGATGAACAGAGGTGATATCGAGGCATTAGCTGAAGGTATTGTTGTTGTTCCCCTTGATAAGAAGGCTCATTTATTGACTCTTCCAAAGCACATCAAAGTTGCTATGGAAAGTGGAATGGACTTAAAAGAAGCTGTTGGTTCTTTCACTGATTCTAAGGCATCAGTATTCGATTATGATGCAGCATCTTTCTCTTATCACAGTCGTGCTTACTTAAAGGTACAGGATGGATGTGATAATAACTGTGGTTATTGTAGAGTTCATGTTGCACGTGGTCCGTCTCAGTTCTTAGAACCTGAGAAAGTAGTTGAAAGAGCTCTTCAATTAAAGAAAGAGGGCTTCAATGAAATTATGCTTACGGGTGTTAATTTAACAATGTATGACCACAAGGGTGAAGGTTTGGGTGGTTTGATAGAAAAACTTCTAGCTGCTTCTGATTCTGATGTAAGATATAGAATGTCTTCAATGGAAGCAGATCATGTAGATGATAGACTTTTAAATACATTTAAAGACCCACGCATACAACCTCACTTTCATATTCCAATGCAAAGTGCCAGCAATAAGGTTTTAGAAAGAGCAAATAGAAAATATGATAAGAATCATTTGATTTATATTGTAAACAAACTAAAAGAGATAAAAGATGATCCTTTTATTGCTATTGATGTAATTACAGGTCTTCCACAAGAAGATGATGAGGCTTTTGAAGAGACTTATGAATTTATAAAAGAAGCTAAGTTCGCAAAATGTCATGTTTTCCCATTTTCTCCTCGTCCCAATACTGATTTTTATCATGCAAAAGATAAAGTTCCAGAGTATTTAAGAGATGAGAGAGCTGCAAAGCTGAGAGCTCTATCCGATGAACTTCATTCTGAATATATGGAGCGACAGAGAGGCAAGGAATGTGATGTTATATTCCAGGCCAGAAAGAAGGGTGTATATACTGGATTGACTGGTAACTACATTGATGTTTTAATTGAAAATCCTCCTGCATTTGCAAAAGAAGGAATGTTATTTAGAGCACGATTCAATGATGATGTAACCAGTAAGAAAACTCCTTATGTTACAATTTTAGAATAAAATTTAAATAAAAAAGAAACACTCATAGCCAAATGGAAATGAGTGTTTCTTCTATAAATATATAAATTGCCATTTGATTGTGATGGTAATTATTTTTTAATGTTTATCTTTCGATGAATAATTTCAGGATCAGGAATTGTTACAAGAGTATCTTCATCAACATCGTCTTTAATCCATGAGGAAGATCCTATTATACAGTTCTTACCAATAACAATATCACCAAGAATGGTTGCATTGGCATATATAGTCACATTGTCGCTTATGGTAGGATGGCGCTTTGCACCTCTTATAATCTGGCCGCCTTCATCTTTAGGAAAACTCAATGCTCCAAGTGTTACACCTTGATAGATCTTTACATTGTTTCCAATGACTGTTGTTTCACCAATTACAACACCTGTTCCATGGTCTATGAAGAAGTTTTCACCTATTGTGGCACCAGGATGTATATCAATTCCAGTATCACTGTGGGCCCATTCTGATAGCATTCTAGGTAGCAGAGGAACTCCAAATTTAAATAAATTGTGAGCAACTCTATGTATTGTAATTGCCTTTATAAATGGATATGAAAGAATTATTTCATGAACATCATTAGCTGCTGGATCATTTTCAAAACCTGCTTGAGCATCTTTCTTTATTTTCTTTCTA
>JALNVT010000163.1 GCA_023231265.1 Sphaerochaetaceae bacterium | reverse complement strand
ACTACAAATATCGTGTATAGCAAGTGTGTTTTTATTCATAAATAAAGATTACTTTGCTCTTTATTCTTAGTCAAGCTTTTTCCTTATTTATGCGTTAAAAAATGAAATAAAATGAATTTTAAGCAATGAAATATGATTTTATAAGACTATTAATTTGTTCAAGTGAGTATAAAATGCTTAACTGTAAAATAAGATGGAGTTTCAAATATTGGGTAAATTGGGATAAAAATGTGTTTTTAGAAAGAAAAAAGTAAAAAATTGCAATATAAAATACACTGTGATATAATATAATCATGTTTAAGGAGTTTATATGGCTAATGATACAATTTTTACGATTGGTAGGCAATTCGGTAGTGCCGGTAGAAGAGTGGGCAGTGAGCTTGCTAAAAAGCTAGGAATCCCATTCTATGATAAAGAACTTATTTCTTTGAGTGCCAAAGACAGTGGTTTGAATGAAGCTATTGTTGAGAAGGCTGATGAGAAAGCAGCAAGTTCTATTTTTCAATCACTTATGATTGGTACAAATCCATTTGGTGCTTTTCCAATGGCAACCTCAAATTTAGGTTTGCCTGATTTACCAATTAATGATAGGATTTTTTTGATTCAATGTGATGCAATTAGAAAAATAGCAGAAAGAGGATCATGTGTTATCGTTGGACGATGTGCGGATTATGTTTTAAGAGAAGAAAAGAATAGATTGTTATCTGTTTTTATTCATGCTCCAATGGATGTAAGATGTGAAAGAGCAGTAAGTCTTTATAATGTACCACAAAAAAAAGCCACTCAAGAATGCATCAAAAATGATAGAGCTAGAGCACATTATTATAATTACTTCACTGACAATAAATGGGGTGATGCTGATAATTATGATTTATCTATAGATTCATCAATTCTTGGAATTGAAGATACCGCTGAACTTATAAAAAAATTCGATGAAATGCGACATGGCATTTAAAAAAACTAATTGTTTAACAATGAAAAGAGTCAATTGAGGAATACACAATTGATTCTTTTTTTTAAAAATTATTAAATCACAATCTCAGTATCTCTTTTGCAGAAGGCTGCATAGAGATTTAAAGATACCAACTAAATATGCTTAAACAAAGAATGTGTCAGCAAATTTTGAAAGTTAAAATGTATTGAAAAGAGATGAAATAAAAAAACTGCTTCGAAATGAATCAAAGCAGTTTTTTAGTATCGATTGGATTACTGTATGTTAGTTAGCGGAAGTCTCAGCAGCTTGTGCAGCTAATTCTTCAGTATCAATTGAAATCAAACCAATCTTAAACATAAGAAGAGTGTTTGGTTCAACAGAAGTATTGCCATCAACACCATAACCTAAATCAGGGTGAATCCAAGCAATAACGGTCTGACCAACTTTTATCTGAGAAACAACATCTTTGAATCCTTCAATTACTTGTGTTAGTGGAATCTGTGATGGAGATTCTCTTTGATAAGAGCTATCCAAAACCTTGCCATCTAATGTTGATAATTCATAATTCAAAGTAACTATATCGTCTACTGTAGGAGTTGCACCATCAGCATCTGTTAGAACTTTATATTGAAGTTTATCATTTACAACAATAACTCCATCAGCTGTAGCGTTAGTTTTTAAGAATGTTTCAGCTTTAGCTAAGTTTTCAGTCTGTAATTTTTCAGCTTCAGCAGCTTTTTGAGCTTCAAATTGAGCTTCAAAATCTCTGATTGCATTCTGCATTTGGTATTCACTGATTTCTAATTCACTTCCATAAGCTCCATCTAAGAAGCCTTGAGCTAAGTATTCAGCATTGATAGGGAAACCACTTGTTGCAAAATTTGCAGCAAACATATATCCATAAGTATAAGCAAACTGTTGATTCATATCATCAGTTGTAGCTAATGCTTTAACATCATCTAATGATGTTAGATCACCAAATTCTGTAGGTAGAATTGTACTATCTTCTTGAACAGCTGCAGAATAAGATTGGAAGAAACTTGTCATTTCGTCCATTGTATATAACTGACTAGCATCTGCTGAATCATCCATTGCATCTAAAACACCTCTTGCAAAGTAAGAAGCATCTACAAATGTATTTTGAGATACAAGATTGCTTTCAATTAAATAACCATATGAATAGTTAACACTTAAATCAAGGTCATTGTTGAAACCATAATCAATTTCAGGTACATCAATTACTGGAGTAGCAGGAGTGAAGTTAATTGCACCACTCATTACTAATGGAGTGATATAGTTAATAGAATCTGCTGTGTTGTTTTCAAGACCATTGATTTCAATATAATCACCAATTTCATAAGAATCGAGATTATAGATAGATGATGCTTCATCTGCTGCAACTGTGAAAGTAAATTCATCAGTATCAGAAAGAACCTGGAAGCTATATGAACCATCATTAGCTTGTACGTTTTCAATCATTGCTACTGTGGATGAAGGTGATACTTCTTTAATACCGGCAGCAAAAAGAGAAGTGGACATTAAAATGGAAGCAGTTAAAACTACTGTTACCTTAGAAAGTTTATTAAAACTCATTGTTTTTTTCCTTTTATTTATAGTGTATTGCACTTAGGTTTATCTAAATGTAAGTTATGTTTACAGATTAGTCAAATATAACTTTTGATAAATGCAGTTGTATTTAATAATATTTCTTTAATGAGTAAATAAATAATCAAATAATGTGTTTTTTGTGTATTTGTAACTTTAAAGGCAATATAAATTTTATTTCAACAATACAATACATATTTGAATCTTTTTGGGGTAAAGTTAAAACAACTCTAATAACTTAAGTTGATGTTTTGCATACAAATTGTATAATACCTATGATAAATTAAATTTTCTAAAAGGATATATAATGGATTTGAAAATACCTTATTTATTGAGAAGTAAAAATATTTGTTATTTTGAAGGTACCAATTTTTACATTGGAAACAGAAAAGAATTCCCTTTCAAAAAGAATTTTGCATTATGTAAAAATACTGATGAAATAGCACAGGCAATTAAGAGCATGGTAACTCAAGGAGGTGGTCCTCTGCAGGTTGCCTTGACCTCCCTTATCTATGTCGCCAATCTAATGGATAAAGGAATAGTTGAGTATGACTTTGAAATTTATTCAAAGAATATGCAGACAATAATCAACAGTCGTCCCACAAATACTACAATGAAGAGGACGATAAACACTCTTCTAAAAAAAATTGAAGCAGAAATTGATTCTTTAAATACAGAACAATTCTTGCATTATGTAAAAGAAGTTGTAGCAGAAAAAGAAGATGAATTGAATAATATTTACAACAATATGGGCCTTTGGGGAGCTTCTTTGATTAATGATGGAGACACAATTCTTACAACATGTTTTGCAGAACATACTTTGATACTATCTCTTTATTATGCAATGAGAGAAGGAAAAAAAATAAAAGTCCTATCAAATGAAACTCGTCCATACTTTCAAGGATCTCGTCTTACAGCTCCTAGTCTGAAAGAGATGGGAATTCCGGTCGAAATTATATGTGACAGCATGGGCTCTTATTTTATGCGTCAGGGCGAGGTGAATCATTATATGATAGCTTCTGATCTTGTTTGTATGGACGGAACTGTTGTAAATAAGATTGGATCTCTTCCGAATGCCATTGCAGCTAATTATTACGGAATACCATGTACAGCATTCTCAATGTCTCCTGATGTTACAAAAAATGATAAAAGTATGATTGATATGGAACTCAGAGATGGAAATGAGCTTTTGAATGTCTTTAACCATCCAATCAGTGAGGAAGGAATTACTGCACTCTATCCATCTTTTGATGTTATTGATGCAAATCTTGTTACAAATATTGTAACAAACAAGGGAATTTTTTCCCCAGTACAAATAGGAGATAATTTTTAATGAAAGCAATTATAGGCGGAACAGGTATAGATGAGGTATTGAGAAATAGTGAGGTAAAAAGGATTCAGACTAAATTTGGTTCTGTTGATTACCAAGAGGAAGATGGCATCGTGTTCATACTGCGTCATGGTGTATCACATGATATACCACCTCATAGGGTCAATTACAGAGCAAATATTCAAGCATTGGAACTTCTTGGAGTAGATGAATGCATCAGTATTTACTGTGTTGGATCAATATCACCTGAATTTGAAGTTGGAAGCTGCACCTTAATGGATGATTTTATAGATTTTACCACCAGAGCCAATAAAACTTTTTCTCATAGAGGTAACGTAATTCATACTAGCATGAGTGAGTTGTTTGACAAAGAATTGAAATCAAGAATTCTGGAAAGTTCAAAAGAACAGGACATTGATATGAAAATGGGTGGAGTCTATGTTGCAACAGAGGGGCCAAGATTTGAAACTAAAGCTGAAATAAAAATGTATGCAATTCTTGGTGGTGATTTTGTTGGAATGACGGCTGTACCAGAGGTCCCCTTACTAAAAGAGAAAAAAATTAAAGTAGCATCAATTGCTTATAGCATAAATTGGTGTGCCGGAATCAATTGTGAAGAGAAAATTAATTTCATGGACGATGAAAAAATTGCTGTATTATCGAAAAAAATATTGAGTGTAAGTATAAATTCATTAAAAAAATGATATTAACATAAATAAAAATGAATTTTAAAAACATTTTACTTGATTGTGGAGTGTTTTTATATCATTTTATTAGTAAATAAATAATAGCAAAGGACATAACATGAGTTTAAAGGTTATAATTGAAAACTTTTTAGATAGAAAAGAATTAGAAGGTATGAATTCTTATGGAGTTTCAACCAGAATTGAAAAAGATTGTTCGTTTTTAAGAAATGAAGTGACAATTGAGGAAGCAGACAGTCCTTATGAATTGATTGTATTGGAAATGGTGACTCCTACACTTGATGTAAAATCTCTCACAAGGTTTTTGATGGAAGCAAAAAGAAATTTATCCGATGATGGTGTTCTTGTTTTTGATTTTATTGAAGAAACACGTCCAATGCTAACTGTAGCTAAAAAAATGGACTCATGGAGAGGTAAGGAAGAAGAAGAGGTCTATTGTTATACTCTAATTGATATTGCATCTGCGCTGACCGCTCTTGGTATGAAAATAAAGGGACTTGAAAAAGTTGGAAGCATTGGAGAGAAACAAATAGTGGCAATTTTTGCTTCTAAAGATATACCTTCTTAGAACTACACAAATCTTCATAAGATTTTTCTATCTTTCTGAGTTTGGCTCTGGTATAATTGAGTCATCAATTAAAAGAGAGGTATAATATTGAAAAGGAAATCTAAAACTTGGTTTGGTTTTTCATTTGGTTTGTTTTTAATAAGTGTAATTGCAACAATTACTTCAATAAAAACGATTGTATATAATGATAAGCTGATTGAAGTTTCTGAAAATTTTATAAGTAGCATTTCTATATTAAATCAATCAATGACTATGATAGAGTTGATATTGTCTGTTTTTCTTCTTTTGAGTTCAATCATGTTGATGCTCTATACATTTAAAAGAATTGACTCAAACAAAAAAAATATAGCTATATAAGCATGTACCATCCAAAGAGGATGGTATTTTTTTTTGACTTCAGTCTGTATCGTTCGTAACACGAACGATATAAAAAACCACCCGCTATGCGGGTGGATAGTATATTGCGTTATACGCTTGTTTTAAAATCTCCAAACGGATTAAAATATAGGT
>JALNVT010000162.1 GCA_023231265.1 Sphaerochaetaceae bacterium | reverse complement strand
GTTGTGTCCATTAAGGATTATATTCAGCCAATTCTTCAGGTTGCAATATTATCCTCTGCCTACTTCAGTGCATTGAACATGAACAGTGATATGATCTTGAAAGTTGTCTTGGGAATAACCTACTCAATTATCTACATCATAAGCTCTGTTGGCTCCAAAGGTGCCTACAGAATTGAAAAGTACAGAAGTCGTCAGAGATCTTTGAATGATTTTCAGATATTGCAGGCAGTCATACTGTTTGTGCTCTCCTTTGTGTTGGACAAAACTTACTTGGTAGTTATCTTGTTCCTTCTTATATATTTGATAAGAGATATAAGAAAACCTATTTTTGTAGACGTCATTGAAGACAACATGAGAAAAGATGAGAGAGCAACAGTACTCAGTGTTGTATCTCAGATAAAAAGTGCTTACACAGTAATACTTGCACCACTGATGGGTTTTATTGCAGATAGATTTGGAATCAAGTATGCAATGCTTGCACTCTCTGCAATCTTAGTTGCATCATTTTTCTTGACCTATGTTAAATCTACAAAGAGAGAGATTGAAAAGATATAATCAAATTTTTTAAATGTTAAAGGACCTTCTAGAGTTATATTCCAGAAGGTCCTTATATTTTTATGATGTCACTTATTTAGCTTCAGCAATTACTGCCTGTGCTGCTGCAAGGCGTGCAATAGGTACTCTGAAAGGAGAACAAGATACATAATCTAGACCAATCTTTTGACAGAATGAAATGGTCTTTGGATCACCACCGTGCTCACCACAGATACCAAGCTTGATTGAAGGTCTTGTAGAACGTCCAAGACGTGCTGCCATATCAACCAACTTACCAACACCATCAATATCGATAGTTGCAAATGGATCATAATCATAGAACATCTTATCAGGATCATTTACATAATGACCTAAGAATGATGCTGCATCATCACGAGAGAAACCACATGTCATCTGAGTCAAATCGTTTGTACCGAAACTGAAGAATTCAGCTCCTCTTGCAATTTCATCAGCAGTGATTGCTGCTCTTGGAACTTCAATCATTGTACCAATTTTATATTCAATTGAAACGCCATTTTCTGCAAATACTTTCTCAATTTCTTCAATAGCATGTTTCTTACAGAATTCAAATTCTTTGTAGTTACCTACAAGTGGAATCATGATTTCAGGATGAACATTTAGGCCTTCCTGTTTGATCAGAACTGCAGCTTCCATGATAGCTCTTACCTGCATTCTTAGAATTTCAGGATATACAATTGCCAATCTGCAACCTCTGAATCCTAACATTGGGTTGAACTCATGAAGTTGAGAGATCTTCATTGCAACTTCTTCCTGGCTGATTCCAAGATCAAGTGCCAATTCATGACGAGATGTATGATCATTTGGGAGGAATTCATGAAGAGGTGGATCAAGCAATCTGATGGTTGCTTCTTTACCATCTAGAACTTTAAAGATTTCATAGAAATCGCCTCTCTGCATAGGAAGCAATTCATTTAGAGCATCAACTCTCTGCATCAAGTTGTCAGCTAGAATCATTTTTCTGATGCTACCAATTCTTGTACCACCGAAGAACATGTGTTCTGTTCTACATAGACCAATACCTTCAGCACCTAACAATGTTGCCATCTTTACGTCTTGAGGAGTATCAGCGTTTGTTCTAACACCAAGTTGTTTGATTGAGTTTACATAACCCATGAAAGTCTTGTAGTAGCCATACAATGTAGATTCACTCTCTTCCATTGTACCATTCAATACCTGTACAATTTCAGAAGGTCTAACAGCAATTTCAACACCATAAACAGAACCAGTGAAACCATCAATTGAGATGTAATCACCTTCTTCAAAACGTTTGCCATTGACTTCCATGTATTTCTTTGGTTCATTCACTCTGATAGCACTTACACCAGAAACACAAGGACAACCCATTCCACGAGCAACTACAGCTGCGTGAGATGTCATACCACCACGACATGTTACAACACCCTTAGAAACTGCCATACCCTTGATATCTTCAGGAGATGTTTCAGTTCTTACAAGTATAACACCACGACCTGTTTTAGCTACTTCTTCTGCAGCTGAAGCTGTGAAGTAAATCTGACCTGTTGCACCACCTGGTGAAGCGTTCAGACCATGAGCTATCTCTTCGATGCCTTTTTCTTTGATCACTTTGTTATCTAGGATAGGAGCAAATAACTTGTTGAATTCACTTGCAGGTACTCTTGATACTGCAACTTCCTTACTTACTAAGTTCTCCTCTACCATCTCAACTTGAGAGCGCAACCAACTGAAAATGGTTCTCTTACCATTTCTGGTCTGAAGCATGTAAAGCTTGCCCTCCTGAATTGTGAATTCAAGATCCTGCATGTCATGATAATGCTGTTCAAGTTTTCCTCTTATATCAACAAGCTGTTGATAAACTGCAGGGTTGACTTTGTTCAATGTTTCAATAGGCTGTGGAGTTCTGATACCAGCTACAACGTCTTCGCCTTGTGCGTTCATCAAATATTCACCGTAGAATTTGTTCTCACCAGTTGATGGATCACGTGTGAATGCAACACCAGTTCCTGATGTCTCACCCATGTTACCAAATACCATGGTCTGAACGTTAACAGCTGTTCCTAAAAGACCTCTGATATCATTCATCTGTCTGTAATGGATTGCTCTATCGTTGTTCCATGAGTTGAATACAGCTTTGATAGATTTGAATAGCTGTTCTTGAGGATCTGTTGGGAATTCTTCGCCAGTGTATCTCTTATAAACAAGGAAATATCTTGAGATGATCTCTTTTAATTGATCCACACCAAGTTCTGTATCGAATACCATGTTGTTTTCGTCTTTAACGTTCTGCAATGCACTTTCAAATTCACGATGTGGTACATCCATTACTACATCACCAAACATCTGGATGAATCTTCTGTAACTGTCCCAAGCAAATCTTTCATTGCCTGATTTCTTGATGAGTGCTGCAACTGAATCTTTGTTCAAACCAAGATTCAAAACAGTATCCATCATACCTGGCATTGACTGTGCTGCACCAGATCTAACAGATACCAATAAAGGATTCTCTTTATCACCTAGTTTTGCTCCCATTGTCTTTTCAAGTTTTTTTAATGTGAGTAAAACTTCATCTTCTAGAGTCTTAGGTAGTTCACCATTGTGAGTGTTGAAATATTCACAAGCAGCTGTGCTGATTGTAAATCCAGGAGGTACTGGAAGTCCGATAGAGGTCATCTCTGCTAAGTTGGCACCTTTGCCTCCGAGCAAGTCTTTCATTGCTGCAGTGCCATCAGCTTTTCCGTCACCGAAAAAGTAAACATACTGAATGTCATTTGATTTCATAATTTCCTCCGAAAAAAATTATTCTTTCATACTAGTATTGTAATACTACGTTAATTTTAAATGTATGTCAAAATCTTAGAGAATTTTTATGGAAAAAATAAATTGATATATGAGTAAATGAATAAATATTTATTTTAAAAAAAAAATATACAACAATAAAGCCAAAATATGCAAAAAAAGAGAGCAATCGCTCTCTTTTTATAGATAAATATATATTTTAATGCATTTTTACCAACTTAATTGATATTATGCTGAATAACTTTCAAGACTTTTGAATGTATCAACATCTCTTAATTTTACAAGGGATTTCTTTTCAATCTGTCTGATTCTTTCTTTAGTTAGATTATATAACTCTCCAATTTCTTTCAAACTCATTCTTGCCTTTCCGTTCAAGCCGAATCTTCTTTCAAGAATGTCTTTTTCTTTATCCGTGAGTGCGTTCAATGCCTCGTTGATATCTTCAACAAGTAAAGTATTCATCACAACTTCATCTGGTGTTGCATTATCACTTTCAACATAATCACCAATGCTGCTCTGTGCGTTATCAGTAAATACTGGTGCATCAAGTGATACCAAATCCCTTGAAATGGATTTCAAAGTTTCAACATTTTTTGGATCTAGGTTGGTCTCTTGTGCAATTTCCTCAACAGTTGGTTCCTCTCCGTTTGCATGCATCAGAGCTTTCTCAGCTTTCTGAATCTGCAACAGCTCATTGGTTCTGTTTAAAGGAAGTCTAACAGCTCTGCTCTTCTCGTTAATCGCTTTAACGATAGATTGTCTGATCCACCATACAGCATATGAGATAAAGTGATATCCTTTATCTACATCAAATTTATCAATTGCAGTCATCAAACCGATGTTACCTTCATTGATTATATCTGATAGTGGTAGTCCTTGGTTTTGATAGTTTTTAGCAATTTTAACTACAAATCTAAGATTTGATTCAATCATCTTATCTCTGGCTCTTTTGTTACCTTCTTTGGCTTTTTTAGCAAGAACAACTTCTTCTTCTCTGGTCAATAGAGGAATTTTGTTCAACTCTTTCATATAAAATGATAAGACGCTAGCGTCTTCTCTGGATGTATAAGTATCTTCTATGTTAAGCATGTTCTTTTTAGTTTTCATTGTAATCTATCCTCCTAGACATAGATAACATTGCAACTTGCATGCCAACTTTTTAATTTTCCCAAAAAATACTTATTTTTAGTTGCCTTTTCTCTCTTTTATCAGTAAAAAAAGACTTTTTGCTTCAATTTCATTCAAAATTTTAAAGATTTTACCATTTTAGGACAAAAAAATAGTATCAAAATGACACATTCCATAATTTTTACTGAATAAGTGTGTTGTTTTGATACATTTATAAAATAGTGAACTGTATATAGGGGAATTATGGCTCATATTAAAATATGATCCAAATTCAGTGGCCCAATATTACCCAATTACATCTCAAACATGGTTGAATTGCACATCCAAGGAAAATCAATCTCAATATTCTTATACCAATCATGAAGCCCTCTCTCATCAATTTCAAACAGACTTGCTTCAAGCTCAGCTTGAATTCTTTCCCATTCCATCTGAATCAAATCAAAGATCATATCACCTTCACTCAAGGCAACTCTTATGTTTTTCTTTCCAAGTTGATATATGGTAAATTGAACTTTAAAAAAATCTATAAACTGTTCATCGCTATCCTCTATTGATAAATTTCTTATCAAAAACGCATCGCAGTAACAATCAAGCCCTTTATCATACATCTTGTTGTGTATAAATTTTTCAGCTAGCTTATAAAAGTTCTTTGCAAGGTTCTCAAGGGCAGCGTTAGAACTGCAAAAATGATCATTAAATTGTAATGGCATTATATCCTTTATATCGCATTCCATACTCTGTTTACCTCTCTTATAAGTTACATAAATAATATAAGAAGATTATCAGCAATAGGCAAACAAAAAGACCAAATTAATAAAATTAATTAATCGATGAATAATACATTTTAAAATCCATTCATCACGATGTATTGAATGATTTCTGTTCAAAAGCAGTACAGAAATGCATCCTATTAAATTGCAATGTACTAACGCGAATCAACAGATATGCAATTTTAATTGTCAAAAAAGTAATCAAAAAAGCATTAATATATTAACATATTTGGTATCAGAAATAACAAAATCAATACAAAAATAACAAATAGCTGTACATTTGTGAGTTATTTATTGAAAAGCTAAAATTGATGAAAATAAATATTATAATATTTTTTCTAGTGATTCTCCTATCAAATAACATTTTTAACTAAATTTTTAGTTATACTGAACTAATATTTGCAGAATCTTCATTTATAGAAAAATCTGAGCCAGGAAAAAAACTTGCTATTCCTGTAACCAATAGGATATAATATCTCTCAATATGTAATTTATGAATAAATTCTTTATATGTTACAAATTCAAATGCATAAAGAATCAAATTAAATTAAAAAATTTTATAATTACTG
>JALNVT010000161.1 GCA_023231265.1 Sphaerochaetaceae bacterium | reverse complement strand
ATCATATGTGGTTGTCACCCAGGCGATTGTCACTACATAACTGGTAACTATTACACACGTCGTAGAATGACACTTCTTTTTTCAATGCTTGATTACTTAGGTATTGAAAAAGATAGAACTAGAGTTGAGTGGGTTTCTGCTTCTGAAGGTGAGAAGTTCTCTAAAGTTATGAATGAGTTTACATCTGATGTAAAGAAAATTGGTCCCAACAGAAAATTGGAGGATTTAAGATGTCAACAGAAATAATGAAAAGAGCTGCAGAATTACTTAAATCTGGTGAGGTATCATTGGTACTTGGCTGGAGAGTGGGTGATTTTGATTATGATTTGACCCCAAGTAAGTTCAGAACTGCAGAAGATTTAGAAAAAAACTGCATATATAATGACTTCTCAGCAGCAAATCTTTCAAAATATTTGATCAAAACATTGAGAAAAGAAGAAGGCAAGGTCCTTGTATTTCTGAAGTCTTGTGATACATATAGTTTCAATCAACTGTTGAAAGAGCACAAGTTTGATCGTGAGAGAGTTTACATAATTGGTGTACCTTGTGATGAAAAAGTTGACTTTGATAAAGTTAAAACAATTTTAGGTGAAGATATAATCAAAATGAAAAGTGATGGTACAACAGTTACTGTTACTACTACTGAGGGCGAGGAAAAAACAATTGCTAAATCAGAAGTTATCCTTCAAAAATGTGTGAACTGCAAGAGCCGCAAGCATGTAGTTTATGATGAGCTCTTTGGAGATGAAGGTGAGGTTTTGAACTCTCATCGTTTTGATGAAGTAGCTAAAATTGAAGCAATGAAACCTGAAGAGAGATATGAATTCTGGAGAGGAGAGCTCTCAAGATGTATTCGTTGTAATGCATGTAGAGATGTCTGTCCTGCTTGTACTTGTGAACATTGTGTATTTGATAACGAAGAGTCTGGAGTTGAACAGAAAGTTGCATCCAATGACTTTGAAGAGAATCAATTCCATATAATTCGTGCTTTCCACGTTGCTGGTCGCTGTACTGATTGTGGAGAATGTTCAAGAGTATGTCCTGAACACATTCCACTTCACCTATTAAATAGAAAAATAATCAGTGATATTGATGAATTCTATGGTGATTATCAAGCTGGTGATGATGTTGATTCAATAGCTCCATTAACAATGTTCAATCAAGTTGATGTAGAGCCTTCTATTGTTAAATCAAGAGGAGATAACTAATGCTAACACTTAAAGAAAATCAATTAGATGCTTTCTTTGCTCTGATAGAGAAGAAAAGAGAATTGTATCTTCCTGTAGAACAGAACACCGGTAAATCAGAGTTCAAAAGATGGGCTGAAGGTGATAAATATTCAACAGCATTAAGAACAACAAGAAGTGCTAAAAATTTCTTCTTTGCAAAATCAGAAAACCTATATGATATAGAGATGAATGATAAGAAAGTTGAAGTAATTGATACAAGAAAAGACTGCAATGATTTTGTTATTTTTGGAGTAAGAGCTTGTGATGTTAGAAGTTTTGATGTTCTTGATAATGTATTTCTAGCAGATCCTGTAGATTCATATTACAAAAACAGAAGAGACCATGGTCTTGTTATTTCAATGGCATGTTCAAAACCTGCTGCAACTTGTTTCTGTGCTTTATTTGATATTGATGCAACAAGTCCTAATGGTGATATTCAAGCTTGGCATGTAGATGATACATACTATTTTGATCCAATCACTGAAAAAGGTGATGCTTTTGTAGAAGAATTCAAAGAATGCTTCACAGAGGCAGATGATGCTCCTGTTAGAAAACAGAAGGAAGAGACTTTAAATAAAATTGAGAAACTTCCATTTGTTAAATTAAATCTTGATGGATTTGCAACAGAAGAAAAACTTACAGAGTTATTCGACAGACCAGAATGGAAAGATCTATCAGAAGCATGTCTTGGTTGTGGTACTTGTACTTATGTATGTCCAACTTGCCAATGTTTTGATGTTAAAGACTACAAAGTAAGTGAGGGCAAAACCAAACGTTATAGAGTTTGGGATAGCTGCATGTATTCCAATTTTACAAAAATGGCTGCTGCAAACCCACGTTTGACTCAAACTGAAAGATTCAGACAGAGATTCATGCACAAACTTGTTTATTATCCAATTAAGAACGAAGGCATGTATGGCTGTGTTGGTTGTGGTCGTTGTTTGGTTAGTTGTCCTGTATCAATGAATATTGTAAAAGTAATTAAAACTATGGGGGATAATTAACATGATAAAAGAAGAATTAATGCCTTGTGTTGGAGTAATTACAGATATAACCAGAGAGACTCCTGATGTAAAAACATTCAGAGTGATGGGACTTGATGGTAAGAAATTATTTTCAAGCAAACCTGGTCAATGTGCTATGATTTCAGTTCCTGGAATTGGTGAGGCTATGATTTCAATTACATCATCTCCTACCAAAGATTACACTGAATTTAGCATCAAAAAGGCTGGTAAACTAACAGGTTGGTTGCACGAAGCAGAAGTTGGTCAGCAGATTGCAGTTAGAGGACCTTATGGTAAACCTTTCCCTGTAGAAGAAGACTTCAAAGGCAAAAATCTCCTGTTCATAGCAGGTGGTATTGGTCTTGCTCCTTTATTCTCAGTAATTGACTACTGTTTGGACAAACCAGATGATTACGGAAAGATCAACGTAATTTATGGTTCACGTTCAAAAGATGATTTGGTTGATTATGAAAAACTTCTTGAAATGGGAAAGAAAGAGAACTGTCAAGTAAATCTTACCATTGATAGAGAACAAGAAGGTTGGGATGGTCATGTAGGTTTTGTTCCAACATATGTAAAAGAACTTAATCCAGATCTAAGCTACACAGTTGTAGTTTGTGGACCTCCAATTATGATCAAATTCACTCTTCAAGGATTGAAAGAATTGGGATTCAAGGACACACAGGTTTGGACCACAATGGAAATGAGAATGAAATGTGGTATTGGTAAATGTGGCCGTTGTAATATCGGTGATAAATATGTATGTAAAGACGGACCTGTATTCCGTTTCGATGAACTAGGCCAATTGCCTAACGAATATTAAAATTAAGGAGCCTTTAAAATGAGTAAAAATGGAATGGTCCATATCTATTTAATGGGTAAACAATATGAAGTACCAGAAGAATTAACAATTATGACTGCAATGGAATATGCTGGTTATGAATTAGTTAGGGGTGTTGGTTGTCGTAATGGATTCTGTGGTGCATGTGCAACTATCTACCGTATCAAGGGAGATCAAGAATTAAAAACATGTTTGGCTTGTCAAACTAAAGTTGAAGAGGATATGTACATTGCAACTCTTCCTTTCTTCCCTCTAGTTAAAAAGGTTTACGATATTGAAGAAGTTACACCTAGCCAACAGATCATGATGCAGTTGTATCCTGAAATTTACAGTTGTGTTGGCTGTAATGCTTGTACAAAAGCTTGTCCTCAAGGCATAAATGTAATGCAATACATTGCTTATGCTCAGAGAGGTGAATTTGAAAAATGTGCTGAAGAATCATTTGACTGTGTAATGTGTGGAATTTGTTCATCAAGATGTCCTGCTGGAATATCTCATCCACAAGTTGCTCTACTTGCTCGTAGAATCAATGGTAAATACATTGCTCCAGAAAGTGCTGAATTAAAAGAACGTGTTCAAGAAATACAGAACGGAACATTTGAAGACTTAATTTCAAGCCTTATGAACAAACCAGTTGATGAAGTAAAAAAACTTTATAACCAAAGAGATATTGAAAAATAAGGAGAGTACAATGTTAACTCAGGAAATGCTTGATTCAATTAAAAAAGTTGAAGCAAAAAGAAAAGCTAATGCAGCATTAGAACCAGAAAGAATGAGTGCTGATGCAAAAGATGAAGTATTGAAAAAATATCACCCAGATTACATTGAATCTCAATTCACAGACTTAGTAATGGGTGTCAATAAAGGTGAGAAAGTACCTCTAGAACTAGCTGAACTTTTAGAAGGTAAAAGTAGAATTAAAGCCAGTGATGTAGATCTTTCAAATCCTAAATATGATGTTGATGTTTTGGTAATTGGTGGTGGTGGATCAGGTTCTGCTGCAGCAATTGAAGCTCACAGAGCTGGTGCAAATGTTTTGGTCTCAACAAAACTAAGAATCGGTGATGCAAATACTATGATGGCAGAAGGTGGCATTCAAGCTGCTGACAAACCAAACGATAGCCCTGAGATTCACTTCTTAGATGCTTTTGGTGGTGGTCACTTTGCAGCTAAAAAACCTCTATTGAAGAAGTTAGTAACAGAAGCTCCAGAAGCAATTCAATGGTTGAATGGTTTGGGCGTTGAATTTGATAAAGCAGAAGATGGATCAATGTTGACAACTCATGGTGGTGGTACATCTCGTAAGAGAATGCACGCTGCTAAAGACTATTCTGGTGCAGAAATCATGAGAACTCTTCGTGATGAAGTACAATGTGAAGGCATTGAAGTAGTAGATTTCTCAGCAGCTGTTGAAATTATCTTAGATGATGAAGGCAAAGCAGCTGGTGCTGTATTGATGAATATGGAAACCAAAGAGCTATGTGTTGCTCGTGCTAAGACAGTTATAATTGCAACAGGTGGTGCTGGTAGAATTCATTATCAAGGATTCCCAACTACAAACCATTATGGTGCAACAGCAGACGGTCTTGTTCTAGCTTACAGAGTTGGTGCCAAACTATTGTACCCTGAAACATTGCAATATCACCCAACAGGAACAGCTTATCCACAGCAGATTTACGGAGCTCTTGTAACTGAAAAAGTTAGATCTTTAGGTGCAAAACTTGTAAATAAAGATGGAGAGGTATTCATGCACCCACTTGAAACTCGTGATGTTGCAGCTGCATCTATCATCAAAGAGTGCAGAGACGGTAAGGGTGGAATCAAAACTCCATTTGGTGAAGGCGTTTGGCTTGATACTCCAATGATTGAATTGAAGAATGGTGAGGGAACAATTGAATCAAGAATTCCTGCTATGCTAAGAATGTTCTCTAAATATGATATTGATATCAGAAAGACTCCAATTTTAGTTTATCCAACACTTCATTATCAAAATGGTGGTATCGACATAGATACAAACTGCATGAGTGGCGTTGAAAACTTGTTTGTTGCTGGTGAAGCAGTAGGCGGCATCCATGGTACAAACCGTTTGATGGGTAATTCTTTATTGGACGTTGTTGTATTTGGCCGTGATGCAGGTAAATCTGCAGCAGCAAAAGCAAAAGATGTTAAGGTTGGCAAATTAACTTTGGCACACATTGATTCTTTTGAAAAAGAAAGAGAAGAAGCTGGTGTAACAACAGATACATTGAGTCCTAAATTGTTACCACACTATGCTAGAGAGGTTTCTTAAGCTGCGTTGATTGGATTAACTATTTGCTCAACTGCAGATAGTTAATCTGATGCAGATATGAAATTCATTAAGTAGATAAGGTTTTTGCTATATTATTATAACAATTTAAAGATTAGAAATTGTAATTCAAAGGCGAAAAGAGGATAAAATATTATGACAATTGAAATTTGTTTGGGTTCATCATGCCATGTGAAAGGTTCTAAGAAGATATTTGCTTTAGTAGAGAAAGCTATTAAAGAGAACAAACTAGAAAAAAAAGTTAAAATTGCAGGTACATTGTGCTTAGGACATTGTGATTCTGATGGTGTTAACATGAGAATTGACGATGAAATAGTTCTTGGCATAACAGAAAAGAACTTTGATGAAATGTTCAAGACAAGAGTATTAGACGTAATTAAATAGTCAATACAATTATTGTAATAACATCAGTAGCTACTGCCTATTGGTTGGAATCATCCAACAAATAAGAGAGGTAGCTTTTTTTT
>JALNVT010000160.1 GCA_023231265.1 Sphaerochaetaceae bacterium | reverse complement strand
TTTTTATTTATTAACATCAAAATTGTTGTATATAATAATTATATAAGTTTTTTATTTATTTATATTTATTCTTATTATATACATTTTATAGATAATGTATCATTTTGTCTTGAGTAATAATTTTATAGCTATAATTGCTGATTTTATAACATTTTAAAAAAGTTATATGAACATATAAGCTTAATGCACCCCCACTCCAAAATTTCGTAGTTTTATAATTTTTAATTTTGTATCCATATTATATACATTAATTCGTAATCAAATATGTTGCATACTGATTTTATAGACTTACTTATATGTAGTAAGTACTAAAAAAATATTATTTAATTTAAAATCTATTATTTTATTACTACTTATGTAATTAAAACATGTTTGAGCTTTATCATATATTGACATTTTAATGAAATTGAGCAAATATTTGAACAATGAAAGAATTCAAGAAGGTACAAATCTAATGGCAAGTAAAGCACCATTCACATTATGCAGGGTAAAAAATAAAGAGCGATATTCTTATTATGTGATGTACAGAGATCCAAATACACAAAAAAGATTGACCAAAAAAAGCATCGACAGACTCAAAAATAAACTGAATCTGGGCTATGAAATGGTAACAAGACGAGAAGAAGCCACCATAATTGCACAGAGAGCTCTTGATGAGGGAATTATATTCAACTCCACAAAGAAATTAACTTTCAATAAATTTCTATTGGATTTTTATAACTTGGATAAATCTGAGTACTTCAAAAGAAAACTCATGCTTGATTCCCACTCAGTATCTCCAGATTACATCGCCACAAGATGCAACTTAATAAAGAATCATGTGCTTCCATTGATAGAAACAGATTACGAACTATCTAGAATCAACCTGGACAAACTCGAATCCATACAGACACAGCTGGTTCAGAAGGAAAAACTGTCATCAACCACGATAAACCAGATAATGGGCTCAATATCACTTGCGCTTGAATTTGCAAAGAAAAAAAATTACATACTTCAATCAACAGCCACCAAGGTTGATAGCATCAAAGCTAAAGGAAAAACAAGAGGAATTCTCACTCAGGAAGAAACAGCAGAGTTGATGAGATATTTAAGAGGTCTCAGTAACAGAAGAATCTATCTTTCTTGCTATCTTTCCCTTGTCACCGGAATGAGATCTGGAGAGATAAGAGCATTGAATACAAAAAATATTAAAGATGGACTCATCAATGTTGATGTGGCCTATGCAAACATAGCTGGATTCAAGGAGCCAAAAGGTAAAAAATCTCGTATCGTGCCTTGCCCGAATGAACTACTTGATCAGCTGAAGAGTTTTGCTCTTTTAAATCCGTACAAGAGCAAAGAAGTTGGCCTTGTCTTCTGGAGTGCTCGTGGAGGAAATGTTGTATCATCTCATTACTTCAACACAAAATTCAAAGAATCTCTTGTAAGATCAAACATTCTCACTGACAAACAGATTGAAGACAGAAACATATCATTTCACTCTCTGAGACACATGGCAAATACTCTTTTGAGAGGATCTGTTGATGAGTATATTTTGAGGCTTACAATTGGACACAGCAGTGAACAGATATCAGATATATATTCTCATATTGAAGAAACTGCACTGAAGACTTTAAGAAGCGCACAGGAAAAAAACATACTGCCTCTGATAAATGAAAAAGATTGATTATTCGCTTGATCTTTCACGTGATTTGAAGCCCCAATCATATTGATAATTCCAACATTTGACTATAAAATAATACAGATTGATACTAATACGATTGTTGATTCACAAAAAAATGTATTTACTGATAAATGAGATATGATAATTATTTTTTTTAATTTATTAGTAAATACCTATAAAAATGGATTTTTTTTGTTATTTTCAAATAAATTTGGCAATTTGTAGTTGCAATAATTTATAATTATGATATCATTTTATTATTATGAACGAAAGGCAATATATAGCACACTAAAATGAAAAAAATAACACCATAATAATTAAGGAAAGGAACAAGTAATGGCAAAAAATAGAACAGTAGAGAGGTCAATGGAAATTCTTCAATTGGTTTCTAAAAGCGAAAATGGATTGACACTGCAGGAATTATCAACAAAATTAAGTGTTCCCAAAAGCAGTGTTTATGTAATCATCCAAACTTTGCTTGCTGATGGTTATATAGCACCATACAGATTTAATGAAAAACGTTATTGTTTGGGACTGAAAATATTCAGTCTAGGAATGAGATATTTGGAAGGTCAGAATCTTGTTGAAGAATGTGCTCACTATCTCAATCCTTTGGCAGAAAAATATCACAAAACAGGATTCGTTGGAGTACTTGAGGGCGATGCAATTGTTTATGTCCATAAATATGTTGGTCAGGGTGCAATTCTTGCGTCATGTGCTTTGGGCTCAAGACATGAGATCTATGCAACATCCCCTGGTAAGGCAGCTCTAGCATTCTCTACCAAAGAGCGACAGGACAGAATAATCGGCAAATTGGAGCTGCAGTCGATAACTCAAAATACAATCACATCCAAAGAACAGCTGATAACTGATTTAAAGCTCACAAGACAGCGTGGATATGCTCTGGATTTAAGAGAGCACGAACAGGCAACAGTTTGCTGTGGTGTACCAATATTTGATTATACAGGACAGGTCATAGCAGCTCTTTCATTGACTGACATATTCAGAGAAAATGAGGACTACATCTCAGTAGCTCAAGATCTTGTAAAATGTGGAAAGCAGATCTCCAAATCATTTGGATTCACTGATCGTTATTTTGAAGATGAGATGAATGGAAATCAGATGAAATAGACTTCAATATCAAAAAAAATGAAACTAACTTGAGGAGTTCCTTTTTTTTTGTGCTATGAGGCAGTATTCTTCAATAAAACATGCATATGTTGGTCAAAAAGGCCCCTATTTCTGTTTTAATGAAACAAGACACCAAAACTGACATCAACAGAGCTTCAATCAGTTGATGAGCATATTTAGACATCGTGAATATATGTAAGTAATATCACATAGTTACTTATATTGCAGGTAACTTCAGTCTTTATATTTTTTTTATGCTACAGAAAGACCAACCAAAGAGATTGCAAACTTTGATTGGTCTTCATTATTTATGAGATCTTTTTATTTTTATCTTGTGCGGTGATCCCACATATCAATATTGGATCCCAGAGCTCTTTTAAGAGCAGAAGTTGCCTCTGTGAGAGAATCAACCCATTCTTTTTCAAGATTTATATCAATGAGCTTCTTCAGATCTCTGCTTTGCTCTGCATTTCTTGTTCCAACCAGAACTCCACCAACACCTTCCTGAGCTTTTAGCCATCCAACAGATAGCTCCTCCATGGTATAATCTGATTTATAAACAATCTCCCAGATCTTCTCCAAAGCTTCTTTGCCCTCTCTCTCACATCCACTTTCCTTGTGTCGAGCCTGAGGATGGGTTTCATTATCGAACATGCGAGTTCTAGCACGATTGGCTGGAAAATCAGAAAGATTCTTATACTTACCTGCAAGAAGTCCCTGCATCAAAGAGGAGTAAGTGAGTATTGGAACATTGTGTTTTTTGCTCTTTGGAAGAACCTCATCCTCAATGCATCTGTAAAGCAGATTGTAGACAACTTCGCTTGCCGAAATATCTGTTTGACTCATTATCTCATCAAGATTTCTTAGAGTTGACCACCTGACAAGAACAGGAGGATAATCTTTTCCAGCAACTTCCCACTCAGCATCATGATAACCGGCTCCAGTTCTAGAAGATCTTCTTAGATCTATATTGTTCATCTTTCCAATCTCACCATCATAGGTAAATTTTGGCCATCCAACAGTGACCACCGTTCCAGTATGATGAAGATCTGGTTGAATTCGAGTGTAATTTACAATGGTATCCTTTGCTTGATCAGCAGGGCCACCAAATGCCACTACTGCACCATCAAAGCCCTCATTGCAAGTAAATGCATCAAGTTTCTCATCCAATTTTTCATCCGTTACAAGATAGCTATCATCGAATCCCCATTGCTTTGCAAGATCAACTCTCTCTTGATGCTGATCAATTCCTGCTACAAAACAGCCGCTCAGCTGAAGAAGTTTTCCGGAGGGCAGACCTACAAACCAAGGCCAGATATTATATAATACTCACCAATCGATACATCTGCTCTTCTTACTGCCTGCATGGCTGTTGCTAAAAGCATTGCATATGATGCATCATCATCACTTACATTCTGAGGTATCTCGATGCATAGATTTTGAGGAACCAGAGCATAGTTGGTATGAAGTGCATAACCAGCACCAATTGCAGCGACTCTCATTCCTTTTTTAAGGCGAGTCACACCCTTCCCCATTTCCTCAACCACACCAGAGAGTGAGTATCCAAATTTCTTTGGTTTTGGAAGTAATTAGGTTCTTTTTTTTGTCTTGCAAGAGCATCCCACCCCTTCAATTCTGTTCCTGGACTCACAAGTGATTTGGAAGTTTTAATAAGAACCCAACCATCTTTTATTTCTGGAATTGCCTCTTCAATCAATCTGATGCTACCATCACCTTTCAAAGTTGCAACTATTCTATTTTTAGCATGCATAGCAGGCTTACTAGCTTTTTATTTATCTAAATAATAAGGCAATAAAAGAAACAAAAGTATGTAAAAAAAGAGATAGAATATAGCAAAATGAAACATAAAAAGAGAGTTTTATTGCTTAAATTGTGTAATTTATCAATATGCAATCAAAGTTTGTTATTATAGAAAGATGAAATTTGAATAGAGAATATGACCTATTTAAGAGAGTTTTTTTAGAAGTTTCAGTGATGAAGTGGTCAAAATATCCTTTTTTGGAAAAAATGATGTAAAAAAAGCAAATTTTGGAACAAAAACTAATCGATAAATCTTTACTTATTTATAATAATGGTGTATTAATTAGTTGCAGAGGTGGTTTGGGATAGACGTGTAAGCCAATAAAGCATATATCTATCTCTTAATTTAACAAATCTAAAACAGAAGACTCCCTGTTTGTGACAGGGAGTCTGATAAAATATCAATCAATCGGTTTATAGGAAATCCTGACCACCATTTACTTGAATGATCTCTCCAGTAATGAATGATGCAGCATCGCTACATAAGAATTGAATTACTGATGCAACTTCTTCAGGTTGACCAAAACGACCCAACAAGATGTTCTTATTCCAAGATTCAAATACAGCAGGGTTTGTCTGTTTGATGTTATCGAGGAAGTGAGTGTTGATAGTTCCAGGACTTACAGCATTAACTCTGATGTTGAAAGGAGCCAATTCTTTTGCCATAGCACGAGTTGCTGTAGCAATAGCAGCTTTACTTGCACCGTAAATACCAGCACCTGGGCCACCACCATTCCAAGCAGCGTTAGAAGCATAGTTGATTACACTTGCATTTTCACCTTTCTTAAGTAGTGGAATGCATTCTCTCAATACAAATACAGCACTATCGAAATTCAAAGCCATTACAAAATGGAAGAATTCACTGTCCATCTCTTCAAATTTTCTTCTACCACCAAGTCCACCAGCGTTGTTGATTAAAACATCAAGATGATCATATTTTGCTTTGATCTTGTTGACACCAGCAATGATATCATCTTCTTTTGTTACATCAAAGTGGATGTATTCGTTTTTGATATCAAGGTCAGTGAGTTCTTTTTGAGCTGTAACTGCTTATTCATCAACAATACCGTTAATAATAACAGTATATCCAATTTTACCGAAAGCCTTTGCAGCAGCAAGACCCATACCATCTGTAGCACCAGTTATAAATGCTATTTTTTCCATAATCTATCTCCTATAAAAAGTCAACAGTAAAATTAATCCCGCTAACTGTAATATCATTTTTAAAAATCTATAGGAATCTTAAATCATGCTCCTATGACCTCATCAGCAGTAAGACTAT
>JALNVT010000159.1 GCA_023231265.1 Sphaerochaetaceae bacterium | reverse complement strand
GACACTTTTGAAAATCTCATAGCAGATCCTCCATACGAGGTCCTTGAAGATTTCAATGTATCCTACATTCCCGTTGGAACATCTTTAATTGGAGCAACTCAGACAGAGTCTGCATTGTATGTAAATCTAACTGAAGATCTACTAAAAAGTAAAAATATAGAGTTGGCCTATCAGATGCTTCAATCAACAGCAAAATCAATTGCCCCGAAGGCCAATTTTGTTCTGCTGATTGAAGATGAAGAATTCAAACTTGGTAAGTGAGGTAACTATTTAGCTCTTCTTCCATCTAAGAATTCTGATACCTTTTCTTTCACAGCCTTGAACTCCTCTGTTTTACAGTACCTGGCATAATAAACAACCAAAACAACAACTATGCTTATGAATGCCTTCAGAAGCCAGTTTATAACTGATACATCAGGGATAATAACAAATATATTTTTAAGAATGAATATGCATAAAAGAACCATCAGTACATTTATCGCATAATTCAAGAAGTACTCTTTAGAACTTCTATCAAAGAAGGAGTTATAAAGTATCTTAACTTCAACCCAGAAATATGTTGATAATCTTGATATCGATGTTGCAATTATGATACCACCCAACCCAAACCTTTTTCCTAGAATAATTGATAGAACAATGTTTATGAATGCGGTGACCAATGTTACATACTTAATCTTCTGATACATCCCTGTTCCCTCTCTGAAGGCCCATACAGGACGCATGCATGTTGTAAAGTGAACACTTATGAGAATAGCAATGAATGCAAACTTATCAAGCAAGAATTCCTTACCAATCCACATAACAACAAAATCTTCCGTCAAGAAATAAAGACAAACAACAACCACTCCACATATCCAATAGCTAACAAATTGCATTATTCTGAATGTTCTGTACTGCGAATCTGAATTGGTTGTGGCCACAAGGTTTCCAACGCTTGAATTCAACGAAACATATATGAGAGCTATTATTCCTTCAAGGTTTCCTGTTATTGAGGTGTAGTTTGCAAAATAGCCAACTGAAGCTGTACCAACAATAATGGACATAAGAAGACTGTCGGTACCATTTATCAAAGTCCAACCGATCTTATAGATAAACATTGATGATACATCTTTGAATATCTTATCTTTTGTTTTTTTCTCTAGCTTTACTTTCTGTTTTATAAATGGATATTGCTTATCTGCTGTATGTGAGATGATTAAATTACGCATCAATGTGAAAACAATATTGAGCAGCACGTAGAACAGATAATTCTTGAACACAACAATCACAACAATCTGCGCTACAAGCTTGCAGAAATTTATAACCATATCAATTCTGTTGATCAGATAGTTTTTTTGATCAGCTTGTATTATTGACGCTTTGTAGATATAAAAATATGAAAATACTGTATTCGCCAAGAAGATCACATAATAAACAGTTATGTGCTCTATTGGATTCTGCAGATTGATTATATAAGGCAGAGCAGGTATGAGCAGCAGTCCTATTGCCGCTATAGTTGATCCAACAATTATATATAACTTTCTATAGAACTGAATCAGTGCTGCTATTTTATTTGTATCTTTTTCTGCTATTGGCTTATAGAAATTGATATTCATTGCAGTATCTAGTCCCAAATCCGCAATTGAAAGAAGAGTCAAAACATTAGCAAACAAGCCATTTATACCTAGATAATCAATACCAATATATTGGATGAACAATTTTCTGCTTACAAAAATCAATATCAAAGATATGAATTTATTGATAAGAGATGTTCCTATATTTTTTTTAGCATTAACTGTTCTTGATGACTTATTCAATCCCATAATTTATATATGTTCCTTTGCTTAATCTTAATACTGCCACATTTGTTTTACAAAATCTACAAAACTACTTCTCAATTCTGACCTGCAGCTCATGTTTGCCTTCTCTTTCTGATTCTGGAGGCAATTTCATATAATCACCATATATACGAGTTAAGTATTCATCTTGCTTCTTCAAACTTTTAAAAAGATGGCCTTCAAACTCAACATCTACAAAATCTCTATAAACATCTGTATCAAACAGGCTATCAAAGCCACCTGCTTCTGCAGTTATGTTTCCTGTCCATTTTGAATCATCAAAAGAGTTGGAAGTGACAAGTTTCTCTATCTTCTTCTCAATATTCTTTATTCCAATCACACGATAAACAACGTTCAATAATCTTTTTGATACTTTTTTAATGAAGCTCGCATTCTTGATATATGGATTGTTTGGTTCTCTCAAACAGTACTCTCTTGATACCAAGAACCAATATCTCTTTGCAATCTTCTTTGCTTTTTCCTCATCATCGCCAAAACCGTCAATAGGAAATATATCAATACCAAGACCATTTTCAAGTTCAAGACCTTTCTCAATGATATGAATCTTTTGGTTGCATACCTTCATGAAAGATGTTGTGCAATCACCAAGACTATAATAACCACCAAACACCTTATATTTTGTATCATGCTCAGCAAAATATTTCTTCAACCTGTTGTAATCATCTCTAGGAACCGCAACATCTATATCATCATCCCAAGGGATGAATCCTTTATGGCGAACAGCTCCTATCAGTGTTCCGTAAGCCAAAGTATATCTGATGTTGTTCTCTTCACAAATTCTTGCTACATCAATCAGGATGTTCAATTCTTGCAATTGAATATCTCTGAGCAATAATGTTTCTTCCATTTTATATAAAACCTTTTAATAATTTGAATTCAATTCATACTTGTTGAGATCATCAAAACAAGCAACTTAAAAAATGATACTTGTTATAATAAAATAAAGCAACAAATAAATATCCTAGTCCTGATTTGCTTGATGTATCAGCTTTGATTCAATTTTGAGACCTCTTTCTTGGCCATCTAATTTATACCTATTTTTAAAACTCTTTGAATCATAGCGTTTGAAATTGAAATCATTTATAGCTCTGATTATTGTTTTTATACGCATCCATTTTTTATTTGAATGAAAGAGTACTGAAAATATTGTGGTAAAATATAAAGCAGAAGTTGCATAGCAATGAAGTCTTCCATTGTATGCTTTCCTTGTCACCAGATTATTTCTCATGAAGTAATAGAACATTTTAATTCGAACAGGATTCTGTTCATTTTTAACTGATACTGGTTTGGATACCACTCGTTTGTGAATAACGATGCTCTTTCCAACGTAATATGATGGACCATAATCTTTGATTATTCTCATGGTGTATTCTGTATCATCACCCCAGATAAAATAATCTTTGCAAGGATATCCACATTTTGTAATTACATCACGAGGAATCAATAGAGACACAAATGAAGCACCATTGATTCTAACAATACTTTTAGATAGGTATTTATACCAATCGGAGTTACCATTGCTGCTTGGTGATTGATCAACAGATGGAACATTCATTGCTTCATTATTTGGTCCAAACACACTGCTTGCTAAAAAGCTGAATTTTTCACCGATGGTCTCTGTTGCATTCAAAAGCTCCTGCAGAGCTGTAGGAGTTGGGATTGTATCATCATCCATGATCCAAGCATAATCACAACCTACAGAATAAGAGTATCTCATGCCCTTGTAAAAGCCACCGGCTCCACCAACATTGGCATTCAATTCTAGATAGGTGACATTGTCTTTCAGAAGATCATTTGATTTTACATATTCATAGGTACCATCAGTACTGGCATTATCTACCACAACTATTTCATCGACTGCTCTTGTCTGATTCAGTAATGATGTCAGACACTCTCCCAGCAATTCTTTTCTATTATAAGTAACAACAACAGCACAAACTTTCATAATTAATTCTCAACCCTTTTATACATTTAACCGATATCAATAAAAACAACATCCGTTGCTTATACTAAACAATATTAAACGAAAAAGAGTCAAGATAAAGCTATGGTTTATATATTTTATTGAACAATATCTTTTGTGATACCTATCTTCAACTTTCTTGATCTGTAGAACAGGAACAATGATTCAAATAGATATGATGAAAGATATGCAATTGATGCGAGGTACACACCTGGTATCTCAACAAAGAAAGGCAGTATGTAGATGACAGACATAAGAGTACCTATGTTAACAAACACTGCATAAGTCAAACTTGTTGTCTCTCTTTCGGCTACCAATATAGCTCTGAACCATGATATCTTTGCAGATATAAAAGGCATAAAAATGAATATAGCCAGCGCTGCTGGAAGATATCCAAGAAGTTCTGTTGGAGCATTTGAGATCTTAACAAACCACAGCTGCCAAAGTGGTTTTATTGCATAGATCAATATGTATGCTGATACAATAACCACTGCAACAGTATTAACAAAGCTCTTTATGACTTTAAGATTTTTTTTGCTGTACTCTGCAATGATAATTTCCTGCAAAGATTGAGCAATAGATGTGTAAAGGAAGATGTAAGCAAGCACAACTGGCCAGAGAGCAAGAGACTCCACAGGGAATGTTCCTCTTACAATACCGATATTCAACAGAGGTCTGACACCAAGATTTATAATTGATGTTATAGCAAGCGGAATATAGAAAGCAATCATCTGCTTTCTTGAGATATCATCATCGGCTGTCTTAGGCAATGCATCCAAACAAGGTTTTGCAAAGATATAAGCACTTACCATTCCTGAGATCACTCCCAGAGACAGTGTGATGCCACCTAGAAGAGCTCCGCCGAATGGTTTGAATAATATTCCAAGTCCAAGAACAACTGCAGCCAGAGCGATTCTAATGTACATTACAATAGGAACATAATTGCTTCTTCCATGTTTTATCATGACACCCTGCCACAATCTTCTGTAACCAATGGTTGCAGCCCAAGGAATGAGAACAACAAAGGCATGATGAGCTGGAGTCACCAATTCCTCAGGAAGATTCATCACCTTTACGGCCATGAATCTAAATACAGGAGTGATACTCAATATTATATGGATAGACGTTGTGACTATCGCAATGAATCTTTGAATGTTCAATAATTTCTTATATGAGGCAACAGAATTGGTTATTGCTGTACCAGCACTCAACATCTGAATAACTGGTCCTTCAATTAAAAGTGCGATGGCAAAGGAAAAACCAAAGGCAGCAAGTTGATTTACTGCATCTGGAAGTCTTGAAATGGCACTGGTCACCATAGGTTGCTCTAAAGCCATTACCACCCACATTATTGCAAGTGGAAGCCAGAGTTTAAAAAGTTTCTTTTTTGTAAGCATGCAAACACCATATAATGTTTTAATTATAATTACTATATGTCCTATAGGAATTTACTTAATTATTTATTTTTCTTTGTCGATACTGCCAATGAGCTCATCACAGAGATCAGAATAGTCCTCTTCATTCAATCCTTTTTGAGGTGTCAAATAAGAAAGAAATTCAGTATTCCCCTTCCTACCTTTTATGGGACTCAAGATCAATCCTTGAATTCCTATGTTGTCCTCACTCAAGATCTCATATACATGCATCATTATATCTTTCAGCAGCTCTTTAGATTTAACAACACCTGAAAAATCCTGCTGCCATCTTGGAATCTCAAATTGAGGTTTTATGAGGCAAAGCAAGAAGTTGTTGCAACTCAAATCCAAAACATGAGATGCAGCTCCAGATATTGATCTGAAAGAGAGATCACACACAGCACCACTTGCAGGAGGATCGAGTTCCTTGAGGTTCATTATGTTCTGTTTTTCATGCACAATAACTCTCTCATCAGTTCTCATCTTCCAATCAAGCTGATTGTATCCCACATCAACACTGTGAACATTCTTTGCTCCGTGTTGAAGAAGGCAGTCAGTGAATCCTCCGGTGGAGGATCCAGCATCAAGCATGACTTTATCTGTAACATCGATATCGAATGCTTCAAGAGCAGCTTCTAATTTATATCCACCACGAGAGACAAACTTATCAAAGGTGAATGAAATATCACTCTCACTGTCAACTTTCTCTTTAGGAAGAGACAGAAGCTCACCGTTTACTTTTACATTCTTACATATCACAAAAGCTGTAAGTTGAT
>JALNVT010000158.1 GCA_023231265.1 Sphaerochaetaceae bacterium | reverse complement strand
GTTTATGAAGAAAAGGTTGATAAAAAAAGAAAGACATATCCTAAATATATGAACAATGAAATTGATTTAAAGAATAAAAATTGTATTATTGATGGCTCTATAACTTTTTAAAAAAACTATTAGTTATGTAACACCACCTATTTGTCATAAACATAACCAAAAAAACATTTCAAACTTGTCATATCAATCATCATTCAAGAAAAACAATTGTTAAATAGCAATAATCCATATTTTCTTAAGGTATACTTTATAATTGATTGATTATAAATAGCAGTATATATCATCATTTTTAAATAGCAATGATACGTACTGCAGTATTTTATCTAAATCAGTTAAGTCTCCCCTCTGTTACTTTTTTCAATTTCTCAGTCAATTTCATGTTCTCACTGTAATCAATTGGACATTCAATGATTACAGGTCTGTCCATTGCAAAAGCCTTTTCAAGTTTGGGGATGAATTCTTCATTGCTTTCAATTTTCATTCCCTCACAACCCATTGCTTTTGCAAGAGCAACAAAGTCAGGATTTGTAAAGTCAACATAGCAGTGATGTCCAAATTGTTCATCCTGTTTCCATTTGATCAATCCATATGCACCATCGGTTAAAATTATTGCAACAAAATTAGTACTGCATCTTACAGCAGTTTCAAGCTCCTGCATGTTCATCATAAAACCGCCATCACCACATATGGCCAGTACTTTCTTTTCTGGATTTATCAACTTTGCAGAGATAGCTCCAGGGATTGCAATACCCATTGTAGCAAATCCATTTGAAATCAGACATGATTGTGGTAACTCACAGTTATATTCTCTACCAATCCACATTTTATGAGCACCTACATCAGAGATCAGAATTGAGTTTGGGTCCATGACTTTTCTTACATCGTACAGCAGTTTTTGGGGTTTCATTGGATAAGCTGTATCATCAGCATAACTTTCATAATCTGCAACCATCTCTTTTTTGATTTTGAAGGCCCATTTTGGAACGTCTTCCCTACTTGCTCTTCGCTGTATCTCTCTCAGAGAATAATCAATATCACCAATAACTTCACATTCTGGTTCATAATATTTGTTTATATGTGCAGATTGTGTTCCAATGTGAATTACTTTCTTAGATCCATCAGGATTCCACTTTCTTGGAGCACTTTCAACAAGGTCATATCCAACAGCAACAATCAAATCAGCTTTTGCCAACAATATATCTTGGTAATCTTTTTGAGGTATTCCAAATGTCCACATGCTGTAGCGGTTTTTCCATGAGATGATGCCCTTTGCCATTATGGTATTGAGTGTTGGAATCATCAGGTGCTCAGCAAAGGATGTAACTGACTCATTGCAGCAATTTCTAGCAGCCGAAGCTCCCACAAGAACTATTGGATATTTAGCATCCGATATAATGGTAGCTGCTTTTTCAAGAGAATTGAATGTTGCATAACCCTTTTGAACAGGTAATTTTTTCATAGGTTTGCCTTCAACCTGCATCTTTGCAATGTTACAGGGAAGATTTATATGAGTTGCACCAGGTTTTTCATTCTCAGCATATTTAAAAGCTATTCTGACTATCTCACTGACTGTATCAGGACGTACAATTTCTTTTGATTTCTGAGTGATTGGTTCGAACATTTTGATTAAATCTACAAACTGATGAGATGTCAGATGCATTCTATCGGTTCCAGCTTGACCTGTAATTGCAACAAGAGGAGCTCCATCCATGTTTGCGTCAGCAACTCCGGTGACTAAATTTGTTGCACCAGGACCTAAAGTAGATAAACACACTCCAGCTTTACCTGTCAATCGACCATAGACATCAGCCATGAAGGCTGCACCCTGTTCATGTCTTGTAGGAATGAACTCTATTGATGATTTTTCAAGAGCGTTCATAACATCTAAGTTTTCTTCTCCAGGTATTCCAAAGATGTATTTTACACCTTCTGCCTCAAGACATTCAATCAACAAATCAGCTGTGTTTTTAATTTTATCCATTTGTTTACCACTAAATAGTATTGGCTATTTATTCCCTAAGATTAAATATTAATTTTGACAACAACGTTAACATCAATTAAAAAAGAGAACAACAGTAAATTTTGATTTTTGTTGAAGTTTTTTATATTTTATTTGTTTGGACAAATGTAATTTTAATTTGAAAATTATGATAGAATTCTGTTTTAAGATGAACTGCTTTGGTATCTTCAAGAAGGATATAGAAATAGTATAAAATTATAGAAGTTTGACAATAAAAGGCATCTTTTAACAAAAATATAGAAAATAAGTAAAAAATTATAAAATATATATCAAGCTTGTATTTTTAAAATTATCTATTTCAAAAATGCAAGCTTGAATTGGCAAGAAGAAATCATCAGACTTCTACAATCAAGAAGCCATGTGGTAAGAGATAATTATGGGTTCTGTTGAAACTGTAATTTCTTCCCTCGAGCATTTTGGTAAAATCACCCTCAATATTATGAGAATCATCACCTTGATTCAAATAGATTCTTATTGTTTTCTCATTTAAGGTTCTCTCATAACAGTAATATTCATTTTCAAGCTTTATCTCTTTTATGCTGCCATCAAATAGAACATCAGAATGCTCTTCTCTTATTTCTGCCAATCGTCTGATCATTGTAAGTAACTGAGGATTGTTTATGTGAAGGTCATTTATATAGAAATAAGGTCTCAGCTGTGAATCTTCAGAACCAATCTTCATACCTTCTGCTCCCCACTCATCACCATTGTAAAGCGATACAATTCCAGGGAGTGTATAAAGTATTGCATAGGCTAAATACAAATTCTCTTTGTTGCCAATTTTTGATGCCAATCTATCCACATCGTGGTTGTCAACAAAATTATAAAGTTTGTATCCAACACCTTCTAAGAACTGTCTTTTGATTGTATGGTTCAATTCAAAATAATTATTTGTTTTATGAGAATTGTACAGTGCTTGGTGCAGCTCATAGTCTGTCACGCTATCAAAAAGCCCCTCTCCTACAAACTTTGAATAATCTCCATGAATTACTTCACCAAGAGTAAAAAAGTCAGGAGAGCCTTTTTTACATACTTCATTGATTCTGTGAATGAATTGCTGTGGTAAGGAATATGCCACATCAAATCGCAATCCATCAATGTTGAAAGTTTCTTTCCAAAATCTTACAGCAGATAGCAGATATTCAACAACCTCAGGACAATCGTGATTTAGAAGGACCAATTCATCTACACCTTCCCAACCATCATAGCAAAAGCCATCGTTGAAGCCATTGTTTTTGCTGAAATCAACATTTTTGAACCAGTTTATGTATTTTGATCTCTCTTTATTCTCTTTGAGGTCTTTGAAGGCAAAGAATTCTCTTCCAACATGGTTGAAAACACAATCGAGAACCACTCTGATTCCATTTTGATGATAATGATTGACCAAATTAATCAACGTGTTGTTATCACCCAATCTAGGATCCACTTTAAAATAATCTGTTGTATCATATCCATGGGATATGCTTTCAAAAAGAGGAGATAGATATACGGCATCTATTCTCAAGGATTTTAAATGCTCACTCCACATCTCAAGTTCGCTCAAACTGTAGGGTCCATGTGCATAAGCCAATGGATAAAACTGATAAAAATTTGCTCTTTCAAACCACATATATGTATCTCCTAATTATACCTCAAGGTATGATGTATGTATTGATAAAATTCTAAGAATTTATTCCAAATTGAAATTGATGAAGAAGGCCATACAGTCCCTGTTCTTTGTTTTCATCCATTCCATGTCGATTCAGATAATCAACTACAACTGCAAGATAGCTGTAGGTAAATTGACTCTCACGATTGTTCATATTACCATTCTGCTCTTTTGATTTGATAAATAAATTCAGTGTGATTTCATAAATCTTATTCAAATACTTCTGTGCTACTTCCGAGTCCTCATTTTTTTTGGAACTTAGAATGTAACTGAACAGAAGATGATAAAGAACTGGATTTTTTGAGGTACATTCTGATAGAGCAAAAGTCAACTTCTGAATTGAATTGACAAAATCTCCATTATAAGAAGCTTCTCTTTCCAAATATTTGATATCCTCAGTTAGATTTGTTTTAAATATTGAATCAAGAAGCCCCAGTTTGGATCCAAAATAATGATACATTGTAGGTTTGCTCACTCCAACTGCATTGCATATTTCTTGAATTCCAACTCCTTGATAACCCTTTTCATCAAATAGGCTAAGTGCTGCATTCAATAATTTTTCTTTATTTTCCATACAAGTAATATACCGACTGGTATATTGTTTTGTCAATACACCAATCGGTATAATAGTGATCTTATTTTTTTTATTTTATAGTTGATCCATCAATTCCCAGATTAGAAACTGCTTCATCATCAAAGTAATATCTTTTCGATTGAAACAGTGAGACATGTTTTTTATCTCCATCAATGTACTTCAACTTCCAAACAATCTTACCATCAGCATTTACTTCCCAGAGGCCATAATCACCTTCACATATCAATGTGTTGCCATTTTTAAGTCTTGTTGCACTGGATGTATTTTGTGAGTACAAATTTTTATTTGTAAACTTCCAAATTACAGTTGGTTCATTGTCCGAATTTGCAATCAGAGAGAAAGGTTGAGTTAGATCAAATTCAAGTACTTCAGATTGGTTTCTCTTATCTTTCATTCTGTTTACAAAAACAAGAAGAGTTCCTTCATCAGTCAGTGATGGCGCATGCTGTCCTGTTGAGACAACAGAGCCCTGATCATTATCATAAGCTCTTGGATTGCCAAATCTATAGACCAGATCTCCACCTACTCCATAATTACCACCTTCATGAGAGGCTGCTTCTTCAGTAGTTGTACTGTGATCTATGACCCAGATCTCACCGTAAGTAATTGAACTTAAGTAGAATATGTCCCTGTCTGCGTCATATTCAATACCATTGCAATGCATCACATCCTCACTCTTTCCTGAGTAATTTATATCAATTAAATTTGGATTTTGTGATACATCTCCATAGTTTTTTGCATCAGGATTGATGTCTTGAACAATGTGATCCCAAGAATTCCAAGTCCAAACAATCTCATTTGTGTGTGGATCAACTTCAACAATACTAATAGGCCATATACCATCTGAGTTAAGAACAGCAGGATCAACACCATTTTCAGAGGCCTCAGCATTTGAAATTTTATTACATGCAATGAAAGCAACATCACCATTTTCCATCATGAGGACATCATGATGAGAGCAGTAAGAATCACTTGAATAATTATATGTCCAATTTAATTTACCATCACTGTTGAACAACTTTATTATTCCTGCACTTCCTTTGTCAGTCCAATTATCATTTTCATTATCAAAAGAACCAAGAATTGAACCATCATCGAGAATCTGTGCATCAAGAGAAATTTTGCTTCCTGTATCAAAACCGAAAACTTTATTACCATCCATATCGACAAGATATACTTGAGTTGCATCAATTGGAGCTATGAAGACTATATCCATCATCAATTTCGTCTTTATAAGATACAACGACATCGGATTTAACAGCTGCAGTATTGGCTGCACCATCTCATTTTTAACAACACCAATTTGACTTGAATCTTTCAATGAGTTCATTGAAATGTTTATTTCATTCTCAGTTAGGAGAGAATCAGAGTTGGTATCAATTTGATCAAACATCTGCAAAATAGGACCCTGAGCTTCTTTTCTGCTGATTTTAGAATCACCATCGGTGTCCATAGAGTTTATTATCGATTTAGCATCCATCGCCTGACTCTGTTTTTAGTCTTGATTATTGCTTGGAACTTCTGCACTTATGAAAACAGTCATCTCATCAAGGGATATGAACCCATCTCCATCAGCATCTAAAGCTTTCAGTACTGATGCAGCATCTGGATTGCTGCCGTGGCTTTGACTCATCTGAGGACCTGATTGATTCTGTCCCTGTCCCATCTGTGATTGGCCACCCTGCTGTCCCATGCTACTGTCTCTGTAACTCTTGAGTTCTGCCTGTGATAGATATCCATCAGCGTTAGAATCAATTTC
>JALNVT010000157.1 GCA_023231265.1 Sphaerochaetaceae bacterium | reverse complement strand
TTAAAGATATATTGCCCCTTCAAAACGCATAGGGTCAAGTATGTTGTAGCCAAAAAAAAGAAAATTCTTAAAAACCAAGGTAAAAAGCTTAAAAATTCAATGAATTGAATCAACTTTTTATCATATATTTGGAAAACTTTAAATTTCGTGTATAATAAATCAAGATTTACTCTGAGTCACGGAGAACTCGCGACTCATGAGTAATTAAGAAAAGGTAAAAAATGAAAGTATTAGCAATTAATGGTAGCTCAAGAAGAAACGGAAACACAAAATACGGTTTGAATTTAATGAAAGAAGTTCTTGAAAAAGAAGGAATAGATGTTGAAATATATAATATTGGAACAACACCTTTTCATCAATGCATCGACTGTCAAAGATGTTTTAGAGAAAAAGATGGTAAATGTGTATTTGATGATGATCCTGTCAATGAATTGTTTCTTAAATTTAAAGAATGTGATGGTGTTATATTTGGCTCTCCTGTTCATTTCTCAGGTATGGCTGGAGGATTTAAAGCAATTCTTGATAGATTGTTCTATGTAAACATTGCAAATGGTAATGTTTTAAGACATAAAGTTGGTTGTTCCTTTGGCGCTGTAAGAAGAGCTGGTGCAATAGAAGCAATGGATCAAATGAACAAATATCTTCAATATGCTGAAATGATAGTTCCTACATCAGATTATTGGAATGTAATCTATGGAATGGCAAAGGGTGAGGCAGCAAAAGATGTAGAGGGAAATAGAATCCTTAAGAACTTAGCCCAGAATATGGCATGGTCTCTTAAGCTTGTCGAAAATGGTAAAAACTCTGTTGCAGAACCAGATGAAATTAAAAGTGAATTTACAAATATGATCCGTTAATATAAGAATATTACAGAATGGAAGATATTAAATTAGCGAATGGATATGAAGTCACTCAGATTGGTTTTGGTACTTAGATTGTTAACAACGATAGTGAGGTAATAGAGGCAATAGTTACAGCATTGCAAAATGGCTAAAGCCATATTGATACAGCAGCTGCTTATGGAAATGAGCGTATTGGTGGAAAAGCAATCAAAGTTTCTGGTGTTGAAAGAGATAATGTTTTTGTTGCATCAAAAGTTAGAAATTCTGATCATGGATATGATAAAACAATTGCAGCTTTTAATAAAACACTATCCGATCTTCGTATGGAATATTTGGAGCTATACTTGATACATTGGTCAACACCATCCTCAGAAGGTGAGAATTATATAAAATCTCTTCAAGAGACCTGGAGAGCATTGTAAGAGCTCTATAAAGCAGGAAAAATTAGACCCATCTGTGTAAGTAACTGTAAAATTCATTATCTTCAGGAAATTGAAGAACTGCAACAGTTATGGCCATGATCAATCAAGTGGAGTACCGCCCAAGTTCCATTCATGAAGAATTGAGAGAATCTGTGATTTAAAAAACATTGTATTTGAGGAATATTTCGTATATGGCATGGTGAGGTTTTTAAAAGTTAAGAGTTAAAAAAATTGCCGATAAATATAAAACAAATGTTGGTAAAATAAGTCTTCAATATGTAATTTAGAAAGGTGCAATAGCCTTAATTAAGAGCATGAAGAAAGAAAGAGTCATTGATAACATCAAAATTGACTTTGTAATCAGTGATGAATATATGAAAGCTATTGATGAAATCAACAGTGTTGGTGGCATGTACGTTGGTAGCGATAATATAAATTTCTAAAATTTAAACAAGAAATTTCTCCTGTGAGAAAAATAAATAATATAGTAAGCGAGGTATACAATGTTAAAAATTGTAGCTAAATGTGATGTTAAAGATGAGAAGAGAACTGACTTTGTTCAAAGTGCAACTCAGTTAATAGATAAATCAAGAGAAGATGCAGGTTGTATTTCTTATGAATTATTTCATGATTTTGAAAACCCAAATATCTATTTTTTTATTGAAGAATGGAAGACTCCAGCTTTAGCTGAGCAGCATTCTAAGACTGAACATTTTGTTAAGTATGTTCCAATCATTCAAGGATGTTTGAATGGAAAATTTGAAATCAGCAAACTTCAAAAATCACTTTAATAATTAAACAAAATGCAACAGAATACTGATTATTCCCAGCAAAACCGGGAGTAGCAGTATTTTTTAGTTTGATGGTATAAATGGTTATCATTGGAAATGCAATGGAAAAATTGAAATGTTAAAAATTTTAATTAATACTAGGTTTTATTGCTATAATTTTTTTCTAAATCTAATGTCTCCTATCCTCAAAAATGTACAATTGACAGGTTATTCAAATATACTTATCATTATCGAAACGGATATTGATTAGCATTTATTTTTAGTAGTTTTTTACTAAAAACTATAAATTTTACAATAGGAAGCAAAAAAATGAACGTAATACAACTTTCAGTAGGAAAGAATTCTGTACCATTAACAGGATATCTTCATTCATATAACTCATTGAATACACAGAGAAATTTTAGACCATCTATTGTTTTGTGCCCAGGTGGAGCTTATAGATTTACGGCGGAAGTTGAGAAAGATCCGGTAGCATCTTATTTCTTTGGAATCGGATTTAATGTTTTTACTCTCGAATATAGCTGTGAAGAAGATGCAAAAGATCTGAATCCTCTTTTAGAACTCAGTGAATCTCTTGTTAAAATAAGGGATCATGCAATAGATTTTAGATGTGATCCAACAAAAGTTGCAGTTATGGGATTTTCTGCAGGTGGCCATCTTGCAGCCTCACTTGCAATATTATACAGCAATCCTCAGTTTCAAGCAGCAAGTGGAATTAGAGATGGATATAATTCACCTGATGCACTTATACTTGGTTATCCTGTAATAACAACAGGTGAATTCAAACACAAAGAATCAATTGATAATGTTACAGGTGGCCGTAAAGATTTAATGAAACTTTTGAGTATTGAAAAGCAAGTTAGAGAAGATTGCCCTCCTGTTTTTCTATGGACAACTCAGACAGATGAAGCAGTTTCAGTTCAGAACAGCCTGCTATTGGTCAATGCACTTGTAGAGAAAAATATAAGTGTAGAATTTCATCTATTTCCAGAAGGAAAGCATGGTCTTTCAATGTGCAATAAAGAATGTGATAGAAACAATGAGAGTGTGAGCCAATGGAAGAGACTCTGTGTAAATTGGCTAGAAAAACTATTTGACTTTCAATTTGCGTAAAAAAACTATATAAATAGACAAGTTTTGATATAATATTTATGTTGATTTATAATAAAAAAAATTATTTTCATTTTGATGATGCATTTTTCTTGTTACAGTTTGGTAAGAATGATATATTAAAAAGGACTGTAATTAAGAAAATTGTGATAGTTAGGGGAAATAATTGAATAATCGACATCTAAAAATAGCTTTACTTGTTTTATTATTTTTTATTTCATTGAGTCTTTTTGCTGGTGTTAATAGACAGTACATAGTACCTGTTGATGAAAGTGATAACTTAATGGATATAATGAAGAGCCTCTATATAGAATCAGGATTAGCACTTCCATCATCTACTGCTCCATATAGTGTGGCAGAACTTCAATTGATGACTGAGCAGGTCAAAGTAGAAAAGCTAAATTCAATCAGTCTGAAGCAATATTCTTACTTGTTGGAAAAATTGCAATCTTATACCAAAGAAATAGATAATGATGTTTTAATGGACACAAATTCTAAAATAAGCCTTGAAAGCTATGCTCACCTAAATACAGATTATTTTACTGAAAGATCTGACTGGGTTTATGATTGGCAGGAGCAGCAGAAGTTATTTAATATGGATGTTGACTTGATGGCAAATGATATTGCTTATTCATTTGTTAATATTCAACTCGGAGTATCAGAACACTCTTATTATGAAGATGGAGGAATAGACTTTGGAACAGGACATCTTTCTTTCAATATCCCAGGAGTTGATAATATCAGTTTGATGGATATAAATACAGATTTATCTGACCGAGCTTTTTTAGCTTTTGGTGGGGATAACTGGAGTGTCCAAGCTGGTCGTGATCAAATCAGTTGGGGAAATGGTATCTCTGGGAATCTGTTTCTATCAGATAATTTAGAATATCAGAACATGGCAAGATATACATTCTTTGGTAAAAAGATCAAATATTCTTATATTGCATCTTTTTTCCCTTTTCAAGGAAATTACGTTTCAGATTTAGAAGTTGATTCGGTTACATCTCAATATGATGAACTTGTTGGATTCTCAATGTTTACGGCACACAAAATAGAGGGGCGTCTATTCAATAGACTTGGATGGTCTTTGAGTGAAGGTAATATGTTTGTAAGTAAAGATGGAACAGTTGATATGTCAGCGTTCAATCCAATGCTTTCTTATCATAGTCTTTATTATAAAGCAAATTGCAACTCTATAATTTCCGCTGATTTAGATCTGACCATTGGCTCTCATTTTAATTTATATGCTCAAGCCGTTATAGATGATCTTGTTTTTCCAATTGGAGAATCTAAAACTGGTTCATGGAGTCCAGATGCTTGGGGTGTCCTTGGTGGATTCAGAATAACAACAGAAAAAGAGGGATATCAGAACTTAACAACTTTTGAATTTGCTTATACAACTCCATATTTATATATGAGAAACACTGGTGATACAAACTCTGAACAAGAAGGATATGGTATAAACTTTATTGTTGCTCTTCGTAAATTTGATCAAAATGGAATTTATTTTGATGAACAATATTTGGGCTATGAATATGGCGGAGACGCTATTGTTTTCAATATTAATAACAAAATATATGATCGAAACAAATGGAGCTTTGAGACAAATTTATTCTTGATGCTTCATGGAACTTTTGATACAGACACAACCTGGGCACCTGTTGGTGAAGCTACTAATAGGACTGAAGATTCAACTCCAACGACCTATAATTATTCAGATGATGGAAAAAATGCTGTTGAATATACAGGAATTCTTGGATTCTATAGCTCTTTTAATATAGCAGATAAGTTTGAAGTTTATAATCAATTGGATTTTGTAGGTATCATCAATCCTGATAATGTATACGACAGTGACTCAAGTAATTTTGAAGCAGATGTTCAATTAACTGTTGGAATGTCCATATCATATTAATAAATACTTTCAAAACAAATAATACCAGTTTTGAGCCGATAGTTGTAAATAACGGATAATAATTAAGTCTGTTTATGTTAAAGATCATTTTGAAACAGCTCAAAACTAATATGTATTAAAGAACTGATTTCTTGTATCGAAACACTGTCATGTAAAATTCCAAAACCATTACAGAGCTATACAAGAAAACAACAACTTCTGAATATCAATTGCAACAAAGAAAACTATGGCATGTCAAAATAATATACATCTCAATTACATTGCAGAAGTTATATTGATATAGTCATAAATTGATTCAATTTGCATTAAAAATAGTGACAAAATAACCTTTCAATCGCTAAATCAAAAGGCTTTTGTCATTTTTTTAATTATGCTTTATTGCTTTTTTCAGTTTTGAAAAGGCAAGAATAATTGCAGGTAATATAAGAATGGTTGCAAGCATTGAGTTCATCAATGCTGTACTCATCAGCAGACCAAAGTATCTAATTGGAGTGTATGAACCAAAGGAAAGCATCAACATACCAAGAACAATTGAGAACGTCGTCAGCATTATAGGTCGGCCCGTTTCAAGTATTGTTTGATGAAGCAATTTTTTAGTGCTTGTTGACGAATCTGAATTCTTCAGTGTGGAGTATTTCAGAAGGAAGTGTATTGCATCATCAACTCCTGCACCAATAGCAACCGATGCAAAACTTACAGTCACCATATCGAAAGGTATATTCAAAACATACATTATGATGTAATTTCCCATAACACCAACAGCAACAGGAATCAAAGTTAAAAGTCCTCTATATACAGATTTGAAGGCAAATGCAGCAATCAGGAATACCAGTAGATATGCTAGTATTTGAGATGTTGTTTGATCTTTTAGCAGTTGATTGCTGAATCTCAAAGCCTCTGGATTGGTTCCTTTATATGTAATAGAAACATCTTCTGGAAGCAATGGTCTGGCTGCAGCCATCAGCTGCTCTAATTTAGCAGAAGTAGCCACAGTTGTTATATCTGCATTTTCA
>JALNVT010000156.1 GCA_023231265.1 Sphaerochaetaceae bacterium | reverse complement strand
CAATGCTAATGACATAACATAGGTTAAGTTATTACATTGATGATGTATAAAAAAACTATTGTCGTTGTTTTCTATTGATTCTATTTTTCCAGATATTCTTTTAATTTAGGAAGCTCTCTTTCCATTAAGTTGTAGCCATGTTTATAGAAGAAAGTTAACTTCTCCACATCAGTCTCCATTCTTCCAACAGGAGTTACCTCTGGTCTTATAACAAACACTCTTCCTTTCTTCTCAAGTTCTTCAATCTCATCAAGTCTCTTATTGTATTCTTCAGGTCGTCTGAGCTGAGCTTCAACAAACTTAGGATATTTTCTGTACTTCTTTTTGATAAAATGAGAGATAACATTGCTGTTAGGACTCTTTCTGTAAGATCTCTGTCTGGTCAGAATTATGATTATCTTGTCATTTCCAATTTCAAAGGCTCTGTCTATTGGAACAGAATTTGAGACACTTCCGTCCATGTAAGGTATTCCATCTATGAATACCATTGGTGCAACAAACGGCATACTGCAAGATGCCCTGCAGGCATCCATGCTGTAATTGCTCTGCTGAAAATCAAAATACTTGGTTTTACCTGTAAGACAGTTGGTTGTCACAACATCACAACCAATTCCATATTTATAGAGAGCATCATAATCATATTTAAAGGTTTTCTTAGGAAAATCATCAAACAATTTATCCATGTCCATCAAACTCTTGTTGCTGAACAATCTATTTTTGTGAATCCATCTGTTTTTCTTGTCTGTAATGATAAAACAATCGCGAGATCTCAATTTCTGATGCGATGCGTAATCAACAGCATTGCAGGATCCTGCAGAAACTCCAATTAGATTTGTGCAGTACAAATCATGCTCCATTAAGTTATGAAGAACACCCGCTGTAAAAACTCCACGGTTTGCTCCACCTTCAAGTATCATTGTTGCTTTATATTCCATTTGAAACCTTTCCTTTTCCTAGATATCTTAACAGAAAAACCAATAGAGAACAAACAAAAGAGGCACCCATAATTAAATGAATGCCAATTTCTATATCAATCTGTAATATTATTTTATATTTCTTTCTTTTTTTATTGTATCGTAAGCTTCTTGAATCTCTCTGAACTTTGTAGTTGCGACCTTAACAAACTCCTCAGGAAGTCCTTTCGCTTGAACAGTATCAGGATGATATTCAATACTCATCTTTCTGTAAGCCTTCTTGACTTCATCATCGGTTGCCTTAGATGTAAGACCCAATACAGTGTAAGAACCTTCGCTAGAAGATGCCACACTATATTTTCTACTCATTGCATCAAAGTATGATGCTGAGAAATTGAAGATAGAGCAGACTCTCTTTATTAGGTCTGTCTCTCTTGAGCTCATGGAGCCATCACTGACTGCCATTCTGAACAATATATCTACCACAAGTTGAAGCAATGCTTGATCTGTTCTGAAACTATCATAGAACTGCTTTGCAAATTCGTCAGCCGTACCATTTCCAGTAAGTGCTGCATTGAATACTCTCAATGCTGCTTCTCTACTTTGAGGGTCCAAAGAAAGGTCCTTAACCATGAAAGTATTAAGAGTATTTCTTTCAGCTTGAGTTACCTCTCCATCAGTCTGTGCCAATCGTGCCAATAATGAAAATACCGCAACAAAGAATGTCATATTCTTCTGCTCTGTATTTGACATATAAGGGTGAACTCCACCATTGAACTGTCTATATCTTGTACGATTTTTGCTATCAGCAGCAGTCTCTGCATTGTCAAATATATTGCCAAATGCAATTCCTGCAATCATTCCTAAAGGACCACCCAGAGAAAATCCAACCAATCCACCAACTACTTTACCAAGCCATGCCATCTATAATTTATCCACCAACATTGAACATTTTCCTGAAGGAATAGGTAATGTTTTCTTCTTGTCTTCATCTAATATTTCAATTGTAAAGTAATAAAGTTTCTCACTCTCAAGACGTATCTCCCAACCTCTGGCATTTTTTGTGCTCAAGATTGTAATCAAGTTACGTTTTAAAGATAATCCTTCAATTCCCATTACTTCTCTGCTTGTCATTGTCCAATCAACAGTCTTTCTAGGTAATGAAATATCCATACCTATGATATTTTCAATCATCATTGCAACTGTAACCAGACCACTCATTGGCAAATATCGTCTACGAGGGAAGTTCTTGATTTCAGTTGTTACAGACTTACCTTCTTTGTTTGAAAGATATCCTTCCCAAACATCGTCAATCTTATCTGCATCAGGATGCAAAGTATCTAAAAGGAAGTACATGTGTCTGATTGCACATTCTCTTGCAAATATAAATTCATCATATTTAGCAAGGCCTTTTACAACCATGAATGTATTGATAGGAATAACACCACCACACCAGCCGTTACCTTTCTCGCTGAAATGAGGAGAAGATACTGGAACACCTGGGAATGGATTATCTGTACCAAATTCTTTTGAATCTCTCAAATGTTCAATCAACTGAGAGCCTCTTTCATCATTAGGAATCTGACCCAACAATGTCCAATAAGCACCAATAAATTTAGTATTAATTTTCTTTTCTTTTGCATTCAAATCATAGAAGAATGAAGTCTCACTGTCCCACATCATTGAATTGATTCTGGTTTTCAAACCAAAGTACATTCTCTTGTAACGGAAGCTCAATTCTTTATCATTCAATACGTCACCAATTTCAGACATATATAAAGCATTAAGAGCAAGCTGTGCGTTGAAATCAATAGGATAGACCATGCCTTTACGTGGAATATTTCCTGATTCACAAGCAGAAACTGGTACAGAGTACAAACCGTTTTCAGATTTGAAATTCAACTCCAACCATTCAAAGTACTTTTCTAATTTTGGTACCACTTCTTTAAGTCTTTTTTTGTTTCCCATCTTATGGAAGAATGTGTATTCAACGTAAGCAAAAAGACATGGAGATACGCCTTCTGGATTGCTGTCGTTTAATACAGGTGCACCATCTTCTAAAGAATAATTGCTTCTAATTGCACCGTTTTCTTCTTGCTTTGAATAGAAAAAATCTAATAATGCATAAGGTGAATATAGCTGGTTGCTATAAACAAGAAAAAGCGCAGACATGCAAGATTCAAATTGGTTGAATGTGGTTTGACCAGGATAGGATAAATAATCCCCAACAAATCCATTTTCAGGAGTTCCTGGCTTCCATAGTTCTTCTACCCATACCCATGTACGGTTGTACATGTCAACGAAATCTTGGTCATAAAAATGTATTGAAGGCACTGTATCCTTAACCAAATTATTTCTCCTCTAACACTTACGTGTTTCTCAATCTCTAAAAATATACGCAAAATTATCAATTCATATAACGATAATCTCACATTCTCTTATATCATACACCAAAAATGAACAAATCTAACAAAAAAAATAATTTTTTTTTATTATTGGTGCTTTTTTATCATTTTTTTATCATTTTTGCTCTAACTGCACAAAAGAATTAGCAGCAAACCTCAAATTTTTTTAACAAATAATAGCAATTGCATTCTCTCTTACTTTTATCTCCAAATGATTCAAAGTTGTGCCAATCATCTCACCGTCTATATGTGCAACCATATTGTTGAGTTCGCTCTCAATTAACAGGCTTTTGATTCTTCTCATTTTGAAATGAGAGTCCTCAATCTGTTTTCCTTTAAAGAACTTCAATGCAACCAATAAAATCACACTGCGTGGGATTGGTCTGTATGCATAAACAAAATCCAAAAGACCATCATCTACAATAGCTTTAGGACTCATTAAGAATGAGGATCCCATTCTTCTACCATTTCCGATAGAGAGCTGCTGAGAGTAAACTTTCTCACTTGTTCCGTCTTCATTCTTTATTGTTATGTTCATAGCTAATGGGTAATGGATTAAAGTATGAAACAGCGCCATTATATAACTCATTGATCCAGATACATTTTTATATTTACCTGCATTGTAGTTCACTGTCGGTTCAAAACCTATTCCAAGTCCATTTATAAAAAATGCACCATCAGGAAATCTTCCACCCCTGCACCAGCCTGCGTCGATGACCTTGTGCTTGTTGTTTGTTATGTTTGAGACAATAAGTTCAATATCATCACCATCAATATCCATCATCCAAGCAAAATCATTTCCACGTCCTATTGGAAATATTGCTAACTTTGGTCTGTCCTTTATATCTAATTCTAATTCCTCACAGCGCTTCAACATCCCATCAACGATCTCGTTAACAGTACCATCTCCACCACAAGCAACAATTATGTCGTAATTACCTACCGCTTCATAAGCAAACTCTCTTGCATCATTTGCACCAGTTGTCTGTCTTATAACATAATCATGTTCAGTATTCTGAAAAGCTTTTTCAATTTCTTGATGAATCTTTACAGATTTGCCCTTATTGGCATTTTGGTTCATAATTAGCAAGCAATTCATTAAATCATCCTTTTTAGTTTAAACATAATTATTGTAGGACTATTTAAAATCTGGCAAGATTTATTTCATTCAAATGAATAAAATAAATTCTGTTTTTGCAACAAATTACTACAAAATACCCCTTACCCCATTTCAAACCTTTAAAAAATAACGATAAAGTGCAAATTAATCAAGTTTTATAAAGATTTTCTATAATATAATCAAAAGAGCAGCTGAATGAAGTCTTTTTTTTACTAGATATATGTTTAGTTATGATGCCACTGATATCTCAATCCAAGCTTCATTTAGAAAAATATCAAGGAAAAATCAAATTGATATTTTCTTAGCTGCTGACCTTAAATCAATGTCTGTGATCTCCAATCATTCTTTTTTAATAAGTGCATAAATCTCTCTTTTCATTAAGAAATGAGTTTTTGTGCAAACTTTATCAAATATATTCTAAATATTTCTGACCATTATCTTTTTATTTAAGTTATAATGAATTTGAAATATAAGAGAGGTTTAAACATGAGTTTTGTATTAACTAATGGAACTGTTTATACGGGCTACGCTAAATTAGATAGCTGTGGCGTTTATATAGAAGACGATGGAACAATTGGTGATATTTTCAATATGAAAAGATACAACCAAAAAACTTTTCCAAAGGGCACAATAGAAATGGACTTACAAGGAAGCTATGTATTACCTGGCTTCATTGAATCACATATTCACGGAATTGGAGGATTTGGAACTGAAGATAACAGTGTTGAATCAATCCTAGGTATGAGCAAGAGACTTGCTGATTTCGGCGTATCTCGTTTCATGCCAACCATCTATACCAACACAGAAGAAAATATGATAGCAGGAATAAAAGCTATTGTAGAGGCAATGGGGCAAGAAGAGGGGGCTATAATTCAAGGTGTGAACCTCGAAGGTCCTTTCATCTCACCAAAACGTATTGGTGCTCAGAATCCAGAAGGAGTCAGAGAGGTAGATTTAGATCTATTCCATAGATTCCTAGAAGCTGGACAGGGTCACATAATATGCATGACAGTTGCTCCTGAACTGAAACACATGAGAACTTTAGCGCTTGAAGCTAGAAAACATAATGTAACACTGCTTGCTGGTCACACAGATGCAACTTACGAGAACATAATTGAAGGAATGCAATGTGGAATTTTACACTCCACCCACTTCTTCAATGCCATGAGTCGTCTGCATCATAGAAACCCAGGAACAGTTGGAGCAATAATGATTCAAACCAACATGTGTGCTGAAATCATATGTGATGGAGTTCATGTTCATCCTGAATTGGTAAAGTTGCTTTTACGTGAGAAACCTATTGATAACATTGTTATGGTTACAGATGCACTGAAACCAACAAAGCAGCGTTGTGGTTGTCTTTTGGCAAACGGAGTCCCTGCTGTTCTAAACGAGGAAGGAGCTTTTGTATCAAAGGAAGATCCAGATCTTTTCTTGGGTAGTGCTTTGACAATGATTCAAGGTGTGAGAAACCTTAAGAAATGGGATATCTCATTATCTGACGCTGTTCAGATGAGTGCAACAAATGCTGCACGAATCTACGGCATCAATAAAGTTGGATCAATCATTCCTGAGTATCAGGCTGATTTAACAATCCTTGATGAGAACTTCCAACTCAAAGCCCTGTTCATAAATGGCAAGCTTGTTAGAGATAGATTTGTTTGAAAT
>JALNVT010000155.1 GCA_023231265.1 Sphaerochaetaceae bacterium | reverse complement strand
TAATAAAACTTGTTCTGATAATCATCTAATTGCTTATTCTACATAAGAATGTAAAGAACTTTATTCATGTATGATAATGAAATATAGACACGATTAAATGTAGTCTCTATTATAAAAGAATAGTTATCTATTATTAAAAAGTAAAATTGAGTGTTGTTTCTAATTCAAACAATGAAGACAATTAATATTTTAGTAACACGAACATAAATTATCGAGCTTCATTTTATGAAGTTGTAGTTTTCATGCAAATGGATGATATTAATTGAGGTAAATTAGATGAGTTCTAAAAATATATTGGAAGAAATGAAGCACATCATACCAGGAGACCATATGGTTCTTCTTTATGATGAAACAGAAGATGTTTCAAACATAGATGTGATGGTTTCTTACATTCTCTCTAGATTGGAGAAGAATGAAAAATGCTTTTATATAAAAGGCGATATAGGTATTGAGTTGATTTTGAAGAGACTCAGTCCGCTTATTGATTTGGAGAGTTATATAAAATCCAATCAATTGGTTATTTCAGATAAAAGAGATGTCTATGCCCAAGGTGGTAAGTTTTCACCACATAAAATGATTGATTCAATTAAGAAATTATCTGAAGAGGCGATAGAGGAAGGTTTTTCTGCTTTTGCAATGACAGGAGAACTCAGTTTTGTGTTGGAATATGAGAATGGATTTGAAAATATAATGGAGTATGAGTTTCTCTTGAATGATGAAATCTTTGGCTCCTATCCAGTATCTGCAATATGCAGATATAACATAACAAAGTTCTCTCATCTGATGATCAAGAATATCATTGAGGTTCATCCTCTGATAATATGGAAGGGACAGGTGCAGGAGAATCCTTTTTACTTTGAAGTTGTAGATACCGATAATGTTGATATCGAAAGATATCAAGTTGAGTCCATGCTCGATACAATCGTCAAATTTTCCAGTACAAAAAGTAGATTTCGCAATGAAATTGAAAATAAAGAGAAGCAATATCAAAAACTTCAATTGAGTTTTTTAAAAGACATTGTATTGAGTCTGACCAGACTTCTCGAAATTCATGATGAATATACAAAGGATCACAGTCAGAAAGTAGCAATCATATCAAAAAAGATAGCAACAGAGATGGGATTATCAGAAGCAAAGATCTTGCAGGTTTACTATGCAGGATTGGTTCATGACATCGGTAAGATAATAATTCCAAAAGAAATAATTAACAAACCTGGAAAGCTGAGTGATGATGAGTATGATATAGTCAAAAAACATCCATCCTATGCCTATGATGTTCTGTCTAACTCCAAAGAACTATACAGTATTGCAAATATTGTGCTGCAGCATCATGAACGTTGGGATGGCCACGGTTATCCAAATGGTATCAAAATTGACAACATTCCTATGGAATCTAGAATCATAGCAGTGGCTGATTCTTATGATGCAATGACTTCTGATAGATCCTATCGCAGAGCTTTTACAAAAGAAGAAGCAATAGAAGAAATAAAAAGAAATGCAGGAAAGCAGTTTGATCCTGATATTGCTTTGTTGGCAGTTGAAAGAGTCTTCAATGATCTGTAGTATCTGTTACGATTTATGCCAATCTCAATTATACAAAATAAAATGGTACCCTCTGTTTTTTGAGAGCACCATTTATTTAAAAATGCTTTACGTTTTAGTCAGCAGCTTTTAATTGAGATTCGTGTTCCATGCATACTTTCAAGATACGTTTCTCATCGTATCTTACCAATGCTAAGTTAGCCAATACACATAAAACAGCGGCTGTAATTGCAGCCATTCTGTATCCAATAACACCGCTTGCAGCGAATGCTGTGAAGATGAGCATTGCTAAGGACTGTCCCATTTTAAAAGCAAAGGTTCTAGCAGCAAAGAACATACCATCACGGTTTGTTCCAGATAGAACAGAATCTTCCTCTGCTACATCTGCTACCATAGCCTGTGGCAATATTCCAAGAATAGCCATTGAAATAGAAGCAAAAGCAACAATCATAATACCCCAAGATAGTTTACCTTGAACAAATATGCCTGAGAGGGCTGTCAGTATGTAGGTGAATGTGAAGATCAAGAATGCAATTCTAACAAGTTTTTTCTTACCAAATTTAGGAGCCAGTTTATTAACAAGTGGGTACCAAAGAAGAGAGAGACCTGTCATCATTACAAATAACAAGCTTGAATCACTTTCCTTCAATCCCATCAATGATGTTACAAAGAAAGGAAGACCTGTTTGGAAGATTGTCAGAGCTGTGAAATATAGTACATCACTGTAGACGAATGTTCTGAAGTCTTTGTTACCAAATGTGATCTTTAGAGATGCAAAGGCATTCTCTTTTGTAGGAGTGAACTCACCAAGCTTTCTTTCATCAATTGCAAATGTTGGAACAAGCAAGCATATACAAGCAAAAGCTGACATCGCACCGAATGTTGTTCTCATTGCAGTGACTCTTCCCATTGAAGGAGTCAGAGCTCCCCAGATGACTGGAGCCAAATATGCTAGAGCAGTACCAACAATGAATGTGAGAGAGATTGCAGTTGAAACTGCAATTCTACTCTTTTGATCACTTCCAATTAATGGAATCAATGCATTGAAAGGTGTGCAATAAATTGTCATACACAGATAGAAGAGAAGCAATGTTACAAGCAACCAAGCAGTGTTTATACCTGATATTGATTTAACAGGAGCCATGAAGACCAAAGTTGTTATTGCTGCAAATGGAATTGCTACCTTTCTCATGAAAGGAATTCTCCTACCTTTGGGGTTGGTGCTTCTATCACTCTTGTTTGCAATCCATGGGTCTGTGAAAGCATCAAAGATTCTTCCAACAGCTGTTATCACACCTATTATTGTAAGTACTCCAAGTACCACTCGTCCCTGAGGAACATATAAAAGCTGTCCCACATCGATTGATTCTGCTGAAGGTTGATAGAAATATACCAACCAGTTTGAAACCAATCCTGCTAAAATTGACCAACCAAGTTGTCCAATTGCAAATAACCAAATTGTTGCAGTCATTGTTATTCTCCTTTCTTACAATAGAAAATTGCTATTGTAATTAATTGCTCTAATTGTTTTTCAATTGGAACAGTCTTGTCTGTCTCAATAAGTACAGGGGAGTTTGCCCCTTTCATGCTAACATCCAGCAGTGCTCTGGTTATTGAATAATAGAATGTATCAAAATCTATATCTTCCTTGATTGTTTTGTCCTGTATTCCTTCATCGAAGAAATTCAAACCAATTTCATGGAATGTAAGAAAGTTGTTGTTGTACTCCTGCATCTCCTCGAGAGTTTGCTTCTCCTGAGCGATGTAAGCATCATATTCTGATACAAATTTAAGAAATTCTTTATCCTCTTGATACATTGTCAAGAACATAGAGAGCAGTCCCTCTATCTTCTCAATACCTGTAAGCTGTAGAAACTCGAGTGAAGATATTTTATCTTGAACACCTAAAATGACCTTCTTCCATACACTGTTGGCACATTCATTGACGATATTCTTTTTGTTTCCAAAATATCTATAAACAGTTGCAACTCCAATCTCTGATTCCTTTGCGATTTGAACCAATGCGACATTGTGTATCCCATTGTTTGCAAACAATTTATATGCATTCCTAATAATATTTTCTTTTGCTTTGTTCTGTAATTCTGAATAATCCAAGTTGACACCTCTTTATTAGTGTGATAGTGTTAATATCATCTTGATAGTAATACTATCATAGGTTATTTGATCTGTCATCAAAAAAAGGAGAAAGTTATGGAGATATTTAAAAATCCAATTTCAAATAAAGATTATAAGAAGGCAGTTACGAAAAGAAAGAAGTATTCTAAGAAGTTTGGAGACGATAGCTATACAGTTTATCATCTCTCATTAGATACAAATGAAGTACTGAATGACCTTGGTACAAAACGCCTCATCTCTTCCGATTCTCCTTTGACTTTGAATGAAGACAGAAAACCAATTGTAATTGGCAACATAAGAATGGGATTTGGACATTACCGTATTGCAATGGCAATGTGCAGTGCAGCCCGTTCCATGGGTTATGAACCACTGTGGATGGATCTTGCATCTTTCGAAGAGACAACAGGTTCAAAGATCATAAGAGAATCAAACCGACTCTACTCAATGGGCTCCAGGTGGTCTCAAAAATATTCTCTGTTCAACAAGCTTTATTGGGAGCCTCTGAACAGCACAGGATTTGCAAAACTCTCTTACAATGCTTCAGATTTGGAAGTGGCCAAGTTGATGACTCCTATCTTCCGTGATTTACCAGAAGATCTACCTTTCATTGGAACACATGCATGGACAGCTCAAGCAGCTGTGGCTTCTGGAATGACAAATGTGGTGAATGCCATACCAGATAACTGGCCTATGGCTCTTCACTTTGCACCAGGTGCAGTTCATACAGTTCAAACTCCATCTGCCTATTGGGGATATCTGTGTCTCCGCAATATGAGTGAGAATCCAAAAGCAAATATGCCAAGTGATGATATCGTTTATACAGGACATTACATTGACCATGAGTTGGTATCGAATATTGAAGAGGACTGCAACGCAAGAATCGAAAGAGCAAAAAATGGAGAGAAACCAAGAATATTGCTCACAATTGGTGGAGCAGGTGCTCAATCAAAACTTTATGAAGATATAATCAACAAGTTCAAAGATAGAGCTGTTGTTCTGGTTAACGTTGGAGATCATAAGAGTGTACTTGATGAGATGACATCTAAGTTCAAGAACTCAACTGTTCATGAGGACTATGATGAGATAAAGATGCTAGACGATATGGATGGAATTCATTTCTTCTACAGCAGCGATATCTTCCAAGCAGTATATGTAACAAACCTTCTGATGAGAAAGAGTGATGTTCTTTTAACAAAGCCAAGCGAGTTGGCTTACTATCCTGTTCCAAAACTCATGTTGAAAAGAGTTGGTGGACATGAGGCCTGGGGTGCAATCAGATCTGCAGAAGTGGGGGATGGTACTTATGAATGTGATACAGAAGAGAGAACCTTCCAATTGCTATCTCTTCTAGTTGATACAAAAGAGCACAGAATTTTCATGAATGAAAATATAAAAACTGCAGCAAAGAATGGCATCTATGATGGTGCATACAATGTAATAAAGCAGACTGTTGAAAAATAGAGCTTGAAAGAATGACGACTTACCAATGTGGTATATTTTTGTAAAAAGAATGTATTGCATTGGTATTTTTTTTGCAAAAAAACAACATCTGATATATATTCTTGCGGTTTCTCATGGAAACAAATTTTTATTGAGTTTATAGTTAGCAAATAACTTTTAAAAAAAATGAGGAATTGTTTTGGACATAGTAAGTAATACAGCCATATCTATTTTTGGCATGTTCTTGATAATGATGGTTGGCTTAGGTGCAGCCAAAAAAGGCATATTCAGTGAGGAAGGAAACAAAAGAATAAATGCATTGCTGTTGGATGTTGTATCACCAATATTGATATTTACCAGTTACCAGACAGAATTATCACAGGATAAACTGAGAAATCTTTTGTGGGTTATAATATTTTCTTTCGTTCTGATGTCAATTGCAATAGTAGTTTCAAAGATTGCAGTGAGAGCTAAAGGTGATGAGAAGGTCTACAATGTGGAGAGGATGGCTCTCATGTATACCAACTGTGGAAACATAGGTATACCTCTGATGCTTGCATTATTTGGAACAGAAGGTGTTTTCCTTTGTGCTGGGTACATAACTACATTCAACATCATATGTTGGTCCTATGGCGTTGCCATGTTGAAAGGATCCATAAATAAGAAAGACATATTGAATATATTCAAGGGCCCCAACATGATTGCAATCATATTGGGAATGATTGCCTACATAACGAATTTCAGATTGCCTGGTATCCTAATGACTCCAATGACCATGATAGCCAATATGGTGACTCCTCTTACAATGCTTGTAATTGGAGCAACTCTAGCTGGTAACACAATGAAAGACCTATTTGGAAAGAAGAGAGTCTATTACATTGTTGCAATACATAACTTTGTCATTCCTTTCATTGCAATTTTACTCTATCACCTTGTGATAAAGAACTTCATAACAGTTGTTCCTATTGTTTGGTTGATCTCTCTGATTGCAATATCATGTCCTGTTGGAGCAACAGCTCCAATGTTCGCGATACGTTTTGAAAAGGATGGATATTATGCATCAACT
>JALNVT010000154.1 GCA_023231265.1 Sphaerochaetaceae bacterium | reverse complement strand
GTGACATCATTCTGCCTCAAGAAAGTCTTATTGACTCTTCTGAATCGGAAATTTGTATCTTTTATGTAATAAGAAATCTTTGAGTTGTTGAATATGAATCCAAGTTCAAGCTGAGATTTAAGAAGCTCTTTGTTGAGGTTTGTGACAATTGAAACATCCAGAATGAAGCATATCAATCCCACAACCTTACCATTTTCAATCAGAGGAGCTTTTGTGTATTGGAAACTCTTGGGATCCCCATTGCTATCAACATCTTCAGCAAATTTTGAGAGTGGTTTCTTGGTTCGAATTATTATATCATCTTCTCTCGTGAAAAGGTCTGCCAATTCTTTACTTAAGTAATCATAGTCAGTTTTTCCAATTATATTGTAAGTCTCATCCAAGCCAAGAGACTTCAGATAAGATTTATTAGTTCCAACATACTCACCTTTCAAGTTTTTTATGAAAAAAGGAGTTGGAGAGCTATTTAGAATGTTGATCAATCTATAAAAACGTCTTCCATTGAGAACATTCTCATCTTCATCTCTCATCAAGTCATGAACTGTTGCAATCACTTTATATATGGTTGATTTGACCTTGATGATGTTCATCTCAATGCTGACATCAATTCCCTTACCATTTTTATTCAGAAGACTCACTTTATTTAGAACAGGAAGATAGGTATCTTTATTTGAGTTCAAAAGCTCTATGAATTCCTCCTTATCCCCTTCTTTCAATGCATTCAATATGTTGGAATCCAATGCCTTCTTCATATCAAGTCCATTTTTATACTTGAGAAAATGTGCAACAAGATCATCTATCAGAGTGATTTTGTAGTTGGGTCCCAAATAGAATGACATCTGGCCTATGATATAATCTTTTGTTGTATTTTTTAAATCTTGTAAAGGAATTGACAGGAAAAGAATTTCTTCCTGCTCGATATCTACTGTAAATGTTGTTGTGATCAGAAAAGTTCCAATCTCACCTTCAATTACAGTGAGAGGTACAATCAAATTGAAGAGAGAATCCTTCAATCTCAAACATTCCATTTCTTCATAATGAGGTATAAAACAACTGTAACCATTGTTATCAACCTGAAGCAAAGATATCAATTCTTTCATGCTGATGGTTCCGGATGTACCGATAATTGTCGTATTTGGAGAAATAAGCTTCTTAGCTTCTTCTGTATCTTTGGTCAAAACACAGGACAAGAATTTAGAAATTAATTCTTTCACCTTTATTTCATCACATTTTAGAATGCTTTGCGTGGTCAATATTTTATCATTCATCATAAGTATCCTTATGTAATTATTAGACTAATATTACCATAATTTGTAGATTTTAACTATATAAATTTTTATCTGCTTAACTATGATTGATATCAAGTCATTTAAATACCTTCTCTCTAATATCATTATATGCATACAATGACTGCAAGGCAACATCGAGACTCAATTTAAATAATGCAAAAATACAACAAAAAAGCAACAGTAAAAATTCAAATATACATTTTTATTGTATATTTATACAATTTTTAGATTATTTATCCATTTTATGTTGCAAAGTACTTGTAAAGGCAACAGAAATTTTATAATATTGCAACAATTTAAGATGATATTATAAATATTATTCAATGCTTATAAAGGAAAAAAACTTTGACTTATCTAATTTTGGAAGATGGTAGTGTATACCAGGGAAAAAGCTTTGGCGCGGTTGCCCCCTCGCTTGATAAAATAAAAACCAATAAATCATGCGGAGAATTGATATTCAACACCAGCATGGTTGGATATCAAGAAATAATAAGTGATCCTTCCTATGAAGGACAGATTGTTACTTTTACCTATCCTCATATTGGTAATTATGGAATTGATGTTGGTGGTGAGGAAAATATAATAAAGAGCAAAATCAACTGCAATGCAGTTGTTGTTAAAAACTATTATGATGGACCTGTTGCTGAGAACAGAATCACGTTGGACCAATATTTGAAAGAAAGTGATGTTATTGGTATATGCAATGTGAATACCAGAGCTCTTACATTGCATCTAAGAGATACTGGTTTTAAAAGAGCAATTATTGTTGAATGTGATAATTTAGGAAAGGTTGAAAAAGATTTTGTTGTACAGCATCTTTTATCCTTTCCTTTTATTTCGTCTTTGAACCCGGTTGAAAGTGTTTCTTGCACCAAAATCATTGAAAGTCCTGAAATAAATTCAAAGATTGATGTTCTATATGAAAGCAACAAACATTTTGCTCTTGTTGATTTTGGAATCAAAAAATCAATCATAAAAGCCCTCTACAGACGAGGTGTTGAAGTCACCCTTCTTCCTCCAACATTCACTGAAGATGATGTGTTGAATCATGGCTACAGTGCTCTTTTCCTATCAAATGGTCCAGGAGATCCTGAGATGCAGACAAATGCAATAAAAACTGTCAGATCCTTATTGAATAAAATTCCAATCATGGGAATATGTCTTGGTCATCAGATAATAACTCTTGCCCTTGGTGGTAAGACTGAGAAGATGAGTTTTGGCCATCACGGTGGAAACCAACCTGTAACAGATCTTGAAACAGGAAGAACCTTCGTTACAAGTCAGAATCATAGTTTTGTATCATCCTCACTGAGTGATGACTGCAAGGTGTGGTTCATCAACTCAAATGATAGAAGCATTGAGGGAATAAAGGTTCCATCAAAATCAATTTTGAGTGTTCAATTTCACCCAGAAGCTGGACCTGGTCCAAGAGAAGGCGAGAGAATCTTTGATGAATTTATAAAGGAATCCAAATAATGAGCAAAAGAGAAGACATACATAAAATATTGGTAATAGGAAGCGGTCCAATCATAATTGGTCAGGCATGTGAGTTCGATTACAGTGGCTGTCAGGCCATAAAGGCTCTCAAGGAAGATGGATATTACGTAATTCTTGTCAATCCAAATCCTGCTACCATGATGAGCACTCCTTCTTTGAGTGATAAGGTCTATATGGAACCTCTCACTGTAAACTATCTTGAAGAGATCATAAAAACAGAGAGACCTGATGCAATTCTATCAACAGTAGGCGGTCAATCTGGTTTGAATCTTACTCTTGATCTGGATGCAGCGGGTATACTTACAAAATACAATGTTGAGGTTCTAGGAGCTTCAATTGATTCAATAAACAAGGCAGAAGACAGGGGACTGTTCAAAGATCTTGTATCATCCTTGAATCTTGAATCCCCAAAAAGTGTCGTTGCTCACAGTGAGGAGGAAGCCCTCAGTGCAACAAGTTCAATACCCTTTCCAATCATCATACGTCCAAGTTTCACACTTGGAGGACGCGGTGGTGCCATCGCTTATGATTTGGAGTCTTTCAAACTGCTCACAAGAAGAGCACTCAAAGAGAGTCCTGTTTCAGAAGTTTTGATTGAGGAATCTTTGATTGGTTGGAAAGAGTTTGAGATGGAGGTCATGAGAGACAAGAATGATAATGCAATCATTGTATGCTCAATTGAGAACATCGACCCAATGGGTGTTCACACAGGTGATTCAATAACCATAGCTCCAATTCAGACACTGAACAATGAAGAATATCAAGATATGAGAGATGCATCAATAAACATACTGCGTGCAGTCGGTGTTGACTGTGGTGGTTCAAATGTTCAGTTTGCAGTGAATCCAAAGACAAAAAAAATGATTGTAATTGAGATGAATCCTCGTGTATCAAGATCATCTGCTCTTGCATCAAAGGCAACTGGTTTTCCTATTGCATTCTGCTCAACAAAGCTTGCAGTTGGTTACACTCTCGATGAGGTCATAAACCAGATAACAGGTAAGAGTGTGTCATGCTTTGAACCAGCTCTTGATTACTGTGCTGTAAAGGTACCTCGTTTTGAACTTGAGAAGTTCCCACTCAAACCTTCTGCTCTTGGATCTCAAATGAGATCCGTTGGAGAGTCTTTGGCAATTGGAAGAACATCCATCGAGGCACTGAACAAAGCAATAAGATCTGTTGAAAGAAAGATGGAGGGGCTCGTTCCTCTTGAAGAATGTGATGTAGAGAAATATCTCACAAACGCACACCCTCTCAGAATATTTGCAATCTACACAGTGCTATTCAACGAGGGAGAGGACAGCATGAAGCGTCTCAATGAGATCACAGGATTTGATCCTTTCTTCATATATCAGCTGTATCTCCAGTCTCTTCTGGACCATGAGATAATTGATGCCAAAGAATTGACACCACAGCTCATTGAAAGAGCAAAAGAGAATGGCATGAGTGATAAGAGAATTGCTCAGCTTGCTAAAGTTGATGTCAGTGAGATTGAAAAGATAAGAGAGAACAATGGCATTGAGATGTCATCTCATTTTGTAGACACATGTGCCGGAGAGTTCAAAGCTCTCACTCCATATTGCTACAATACATATGGTGAATCAGATGAAGGTGAGCCATTTGGAGAGGATGCAGTTGTGATTCTTGCAAGTGGACCAAACAGAATCGGTCAGGGCCTTGAGTTTGATACATGCTGCTCTCTTTCTTCAATGGCTTACAGAGAGCTTGGAAGAAAGACAATTATAATAAACTCCAATCCTGAGACAGTGAGTACCGACTACAATGTATCTGATAGACTTTACATTGAACCTCTTGATGGAGAGAGTGTCAAAGCAATACTCAAAAAGGAGCATGCAAAGAAACTTGTTATTCAACTTGGTGGACAGACACCTTTGAATATTGCTCAAGCTCTCAAGGATGAAGAGGATGTTGAGATAATTGGAACACAGCTTTCTGGAATCGATGAAGCTGAGGACAGAGGTGATTTTGCAGCAATTCTTAAGGAACTTGGTCTGAACCAAGCTGCCAACAGAATGGGTACAACCATGGATGAGATTCACAGCAAGGCAAGAGAGATTGGTTATCCAATATTGCTGAGACCTTCATTTGTACTTGGTGGTAGATCCATGTTCATTGCTTACAGTGAGGAGGATGTTGATACATACTTCAAAACAAATGAGGTGAGTTTTGATGAAGAGCATCCAATCTTGATTGATCAGTTCATTGAAGATGCTTTTGAATATGATCTTGATGCAATCAGTGATGGAGAGGACATCTACATAGGTGGTATTCTTCAGCACATTGAAGCAGCTGGTATCCACAGCGGTGACAGTGCTGCAGTATTTCCTCCATACAAATCAAGTCCTGAGATACTTGAGCAGATGAGATGTGCAACACTGAAGATTGCCAGAAGAATGAATCTAGTTGGATTCATCAACATTCAATTTGCAGTTAAGGATGAGATTCTTTACATAATTGAGGTCAATCCAAGAGCAAGCAGAACAGTTCCTTTCATTTCCAAATACAGCAAGGTCAATTTGATTGAGACTGCTGTAAAAGTATGGGAAGGAATATCTCTTAAGGAGCAGAAACTTGTTCCATCTTACTCCCATATTGGAGAGGGAAAATGTCATGCAGGATGGGCCATCAAAGAGGCGGTTTTCTCATTCGATAGATTCATTGATATAGATCCTCTTCTTGGACCTGAGATGAGAAGTACTGGTGAGACAACAGGTTCTGGTGAGAGCTTTGGTGAGGCATATGCAAAGAGTCAGATAAGCTCAGGTAACAAGCTTCCTACAAGTGGTAAGGTTCTAATCAGCGTGAATAAAAAGGACAGAAAGACAATAGTTCCTGTTGCAAAGCAGCTGATTGAACTTGGTTTCGAAATTGCTGCCACACAGGGCACCGCTCGTGACCTTTTTGAAGAGGGAATTCTCTGTGAGGTGATGTTGAAGACAAAGGATGGTCATCCAAATATTGTGGACCACCTCAACAACAGGAGAATAGATCTTGTTATAAACACACCAATGGGATTTCACTCAATAAGCAGCAATGATGATATAAGATCTGTTGCACTGCTTCAGAAGATTCCTTACACAACCACAACAAGTGCTGCAGTAGCAGCAGTTGAAGGAATAAAGTATCTGCTTAAGGATGAGGCAAAGGTCTCTCCTATTCCTCAGTTCATTAACTAGGATATTTACTCAATTCAAATTTTCAAAGAGATCTCTGCTTCACGTGGAGGTCTCTTTTTGCATTTATACCAAACAAGAGTTAAGCCAATTTGAAATTATTGAAATATTTCATAAATGTGATAAGCTGCCCCATTTGGCCATAAATTTAGGCAATGGAGTAAAGATAGATTAATCCTTATTCTATAAGTAATTGAGATAAATTAATATCATTTAAATC
>JALNVT010000153.1 GCA_023231265.1 Sphaerochaetaceae bacterium | reverse complement strand
TCAAAAAACAGGCTCCATTTGCACTTTTATTGATTGTTGTTCATATAATTTTGATGCTATTGTTGGCATTTTAAAAATACTGGAGATATAATATGAAAATTTTAGTAACAGGATTTGATCCATTTGGTGGTGAAAAAATAAATCCAGCAATTGAATCCGTTAAATTATTACCACATAAAATCAGTGGATGTGAAGTTGTGAAACTTGAAATTCCTACAGTAGTATTTAAATCACTGAAGCTCATTGATGAAACAATAGCAAGAGAGAAACCTGATTTTGTACTCTCCATAGGACAAGCTGGTGGAAGAGCTGATATAACTGTAGAGAGAATTGGAATCAACTGTGATGATTGCAGAATTACAGACAATGAGGGCAATCAACCTATCGATACCAAGGTATTTGAAGATGGTCCTGATGCATATTTTGTAAATCTGCCAATCAAAGCAATGGTCAAAAATATTCAGGATGCAAATATTCCTGCATCAGTTTCAAATACTGCAGGTACCTTCATATGCAATCATGTTTGCTACGGAGTTAGACATATCTGCACAACTAAATATCCAAAGGTCAAATCAGGATTCATACATATTCCTTTTTTACCGGAACAGGTAATAGATAAAAGGAACATGCCTTCTATGGAATTGAACACAATGGTAAATGCAATTACAAAAGCTATTGAAGCTATTGTAAACAATTCCAACGATATCGTTTATACTCAAGGAACAGATATTTAAAGAAGATAATTTTAAGTTTTGATATATGGAACTTGAAGAGAAATTAAAACTTCCCTTCAAGTTCCTTTTTGTATTAAATTGATCTATAGAAAAACAATTTCTTGCTTCTGTTGATACAGAAATGTACTTTGATATCACAACATTCTATAAGTTCAGATCTATCAGAAATATCAAAGTGCAGATTCAAAAAATTAAAAGGCTTTCATTTTATGTAAAAAGAGGCTCAATTCCCTGAGAAGCACCCAAGGCTTTCATCTCCTCATCAGATGGAGCAACCAATGGCTCACTTGCTTTCTCAAGCAGAGTTGGCAGTATGGTTATATCACCTGTGCTGTTAAGAAATACATTTGGGTTCTTGAGTACCCAGTTAACTGACTTAGAAATAGCAGTAGGATCTGTGAGTGGCTTGTACCATGTAGCAAAAGGATTCACATCCTCTCCAACAGGGCCCTTTGAAAGAGACTTTATGGTTTGAATTGCAACATTTCTTTCGTTACAGAGATTCATGAGTCTATTGGCATCCTCACTGTACTGATGATTCTGCATCATTGAGTAATTATAAGGAAACAGCACAGAGTCAAAATCATATCTCATCAAACTTCTGTAATGCATATTTGGTGCTGTAATGCCATGACCTGTTACACCAATGTATTTAATCAGTCCCTGTTTCTTGGCTTCTATGGCAGCTTCTAAAGCACCTCCCTCGCCCATGGCAATTTCCCATTCCTGTTCATCAATCAAATAATGAAACTGCCATAAATCAATATGATCTGTTTTCAATCTATCTAAGGATTGATATAAATCTTTCATAGCTCCTTTTTTGGTACGTTGATCAGTTTTTGTTGCAAGAAAGAAAGAATCCCTATCTCTTTTCATCCAAGGACCAATTCTTATTTCAGCATCACCATAACTTTCAGCTACATCAATGTGATTGATGTCATATTTTTTCAGTAAATCATATGTTTCATCAGCTTCTTTCTGAGTTACTTCACCCAGTGCAGCTGCTCCAAAAATAACACGACTGCTCATGTGTCCTGTTCTTCCAAATAGCATTTTTTCTATCATAAGTTATACCTCTACTCCAGTATACCATGGTAACACCCAGTAGAAAAGTATTATTGAAATATTATTGAATGATTATGTTTTCACCAAAAAAATTTGAGATTAAATGCTTAGTAGTTCAGAATATAAGAACAGTTCTCTGTAAAAATAACAAATTCACTCCTAAAAGCAATATTAACTGCTCAAAAGACAACTTCTACATCATTTTATTTGACATTAGTCTTAAACAGGATTATCGTTAAAATAATGGGATCAGTTTTTAAGGATCCTTTAATTTTTTCACGGGAGGTCTATATATGACTGTAAAAAATGCAATGACATCTGAATTTCTCCACTCAGCATATGGTGGTGAGAGCATGGCTCACATGCGTTATTTGATTTGGGGTGATATGGCAAAGAAAGAAGGTTTTCCTAATATTGCAAGGTTATTTAAGGCTATTGCTTATGCCGAAAGTGTTCATGCCGGAAACCATTTCCGAGTAATTGGCGGAACTACTGCTGATGCTTCAGTTACTGGTGGTGGAGCATTTGGCGTGGGAAAGACTGTAGATAATCTTCAAGGTGCAATCAACGGAGAGGCTCATGAAGTAGAGCAGATGTATCCTGTTTACTTACATACTGCTGAATTCCAGAATGAAGCTGATGCAAAACGTTCATTCCATTTTGCATTGGAAGCAGAAAAGATCCACGTCAAACTATTCAAACAAGCTCAAGATGCAGCTCGTGCTGGTCATGATATGAAATTGAATAAAATTTTCATCTGTCCTGTATGCGGTCATACTGTACTTGATGTAGCTCCAGAACATTGCCCTGTTTGTGGTGCAAAAAGAGAACAGTACGTAGAATTTTAATAAATATTGAACAAGAATGCCACTTTGGGAAGCAATCTCCAAAATGGCATTCTTTTTTTCAAAACTGCATTATTCATCGCTCAAGACAGTACTGCTTGCAATAAAGCATCCAGACAGAACAATGCAAACTTCAATCAATTAGCAGCAACTGATTTTTTTTTCAACCAACTTTTCAAATACTTCCTATTCAAATATATGTGAAGTACTATTAAAGCAACAGAGAAGAAGAAGAAAAATCCATGAATCTCACCAAGATCTCCTGCATTTCTTGGAGAACCAACGTTTACCAATATAACTCGAGACATCAATATTCCAGTTACAGCCAATCCTATAAAAGAGAGACATAGAAGAATTGCAGCTGCAAATCTAACCATCAGAGGTTTTGTTAAGCTCTTCTTCCCTATCTTTTTATTAACTCCAGATATCCACTTCCTATTGGAAATTAGATGTAAGATCACAACCATAAACGTAACAATCCCAAAAACTTCATGCACACCTTGAGAACCATTTCGACCAGAGCTCAATTGATGTGTGGTAAATTGAACTATCATCAAAGCAACCAGCAACACAATCGTAAGATTCTTCAACCTGTTTTTACTTTCCATAAGTTTCTCCTTTTTATTATAAAATGATATCACCATAAATGGCACAAGTCAAAATTTATTGAGTTTTCTTTGGAATCTGGCAATGCATAAAACACATATATCAAGAAATTTAGTATTTCAATGAATTGAAATTTCAGGCAGATACAAACAAAAAAACAGAGAAAGAGCATAAAAAAGATAAATTTTTAAATTTTTTAAAAAAAAATAATAAAAAGAGAAAATTTTATCTTCACAATAAATTTTATAGAAATTTTTCTATAAAAACGCTATTTCTAATACTTAAATTGAACCCCATTAAGCAAAAAATACAAAATTTAGTAATATAAAAAATAACATCACAGGTGAAAATTGGACCTTTTATTTACATTTGTGTGTAAAAATGTATATTTATTGTCATATATTCTCAATCTAAACGATATTTTTTTATTGACTTGTTTTGATAGATATATTATTATCCGACTAAATAAAAATTTATCTTTTCAGGAGTTATTATGAAAGCAAAAGACTTTTCAAATAAAATTTTAACAGGAATGAGCATTGGTATTGTTGCCGCTCTCGTTCCAAGTGCAATCCTAGGCGAATTAAGCAACGCCTTAGGTCTTGCAAATATAGTACTGATCACAGGAATAGCAGCAAGACTTGCAACATTTGCAATGGGTCTCTGCATAGCTGGTCAGTTCAAGATGAAACCAATTCATTCTGTAGCACTAGCTGTTTCAACAATGATAGGTAGTGGTGCAATCAAGATAGTCGAAGGATCAATGGTTCTCGCAGGACTAGGTGATGTGATCAACGCAGGTATAACGGCAGCAATAGCAGCCCTCCTACTTCTATGGTTCGGTGATCGTCTTAAAAGTTACACAATGATTTTAGTTCCAACTTTGACCATTACAATAAGTGGTTTGATTGGTCTCTTCACTCTTCCATATGTATCATTAATTACCGGTACTGTTGGTCAGTTCATAGCATGGTGTACAACATTACAACCAATCCTAATGGGAGCATTAATTGCAATGAGTTTCGCTGTGATAATCATATCCCCTATTTCAACTGTTGCAATTGCTCTTGCAGTTTCACTTTCAGGAATCGGTTCTGGTGCTGCTAACTTAGGTATCTGTGCTGCTGGTTTTGGTCTTGCTATTGCAGGTTTCGAGAAAAATGGTTGGGGTAACTCTCTAGCTCCTATCTTGGGCTCTCCAAAACTACACATGGCTAACTTCCTTGAAAACCCAAAAATGGCACTACCTTTGATCTGTAATGCTGCAGTATTAGGTATTCTAGCAGGTGTTTTAGGTATCGTTGGAACTCCTATGAGTGCTGGTTTTGGTATCAGTGGTCTAGTTGGTCCTCTTAACCACCTAGGACTTGTTGGTTTCACAGCAGGTAACTGGATAATCACAATTCTAGTATTCGTTGTACTACCAATTGTGTTAGGATTTGTTTTCAAATATGTATTCTTTAAAATATTCAAAATTTTAAGTGTAGATGATTACGCAATAGAACTATAAGGAAAATAAAATGTCAGGAAAAGTAAAAATTACGGCTTTTGCAAGTCGCCCAGATGAAAGATCCAGCTTTGACTTATTCGAAGATAAGCTTGGATTGGATATAAAGCATGTCAGCAGTCAATTATCACTTGATGTGGTTGATCAAGCTGCAGGTAGCGAGGGAGTCACTATTTTAGGTAACTGTGATTGTTCAAAACCTGTTCTGGAAGCATTATCAAAATTAGGTGTTAAATTTGTTTCAAGCAGAAGTGCTGGTTACAACAACATTGATGTTGAAGCTGCAAAAAGCTTGAACATAAAGATCAGCAATGCAAGATACTCACCAAACTGTGTTGCAGATTTTGCTGTAATGCTTGGATTGATGGTAACCAGAAAAGTTATCAATGGTTTGAGAAGAAATGTAGCTAATGATTTCTCTTTACCAGGACTTCAGGGCCAAGAGATGAAAAACTTGACTGTTGGTGTTATTGGTACAGGAAGAATTGGCCAGACAGTAATAAAGAACTACAGTGGCTTTGGTTGTAAGATCATTGGTTATGATGTATATGAAAATGAAGACATAAAACAATACATGGATTATGTTGAATTGGATTATCTTCTAGCAAATTCTGATATTATCACACTTCACACTCCTTTATTTGACAGTACCTATCATATCATCAATAAAGAGAGCATTTCCAAGATGAAAAAAGGTGTTAAAATCATCAATACAGCTAGAGGTGAATTAGTAGATACTCAAGCATTAATTGAAGGTCTTAAATCAAAACACATCGGCGGAGCTGGACTTGATGTACTTGAAAGTGAATACGGAATTTACCACTCAGATTGCAGAATGTCAGGAATGGTAAACGATGAAATTGCAACTTTAAAAGCTTTAGACAATGTTGTTCTCACAGGACACATGGCTTTCTATACAGATCAAGCAGTAGAAGATATGGTTTACTGTGGTCTAAGTAGTTTGGCTCAGTTCAGTAAAACTGGAACTGCAGACTTCGAAATCAAATAAGTCTGATTCATTCAAATCTAAAAACAACTCCCTTGCAATTGATTTGCTTGGGAGTTGTTTTGGTTTCATCAGAGCAAAAAAAAACACAAATTGAAATAATTTATGGCTTCAAGAAAGGATTCGACTATTCATCTTCACTTTCAATGATTTTGATGTATTTATAAAGAGTTGGTGGTGCAATATTTAAAACCTCACATACTTTTGGAATTGCCTGTTTTACCTTGAAAACACCTCTATTTGAAAGTCTAGCTATAACTGCCATCTTTGCAGCTTTAGTTTCAAATTGATAGATATCGGAATTCTTTACTTCCTCTAGGATGATATTTGTCATTATTTCTTCAATATCTGCAGACTCGCTTACATCTATATTTTCTTCTTCCTTTTCATTTTCTTGAAATAGATTCTTTAGAAAAGGTTGGAAGTCAGCAAAGACTGTAATATCTTGATT
>JALNVT010000152.1 GCA_023231265.1 Sphaerochaetaceae bacterium | reverse complement strand
GCTTCCATAATTCGGGGGAATAAAATTGAATCGCCAATAATTTTTACAGGTGGAGTCAGTTTGAATTATGGTGTGTGCAACGCTTTCAAAACAGTTTTAAACAAACATCAAATTATAATTAACGAGTGTGGTCCATTCTATCAAGCTATTGGAACTGCTCTGTTATCGAGAAAAAATCAAATTAGATATGTTGGAGATGAATTTAAATTCATCAAAATACCCATCACTACAAAAAATCTACCTCAACTGGTTTTAGAGGACAGAGATTACACAGACCATCCCACTGTAGATTTCGATGATTCATTGAAGCACTATCTTGGTATTGATGTGGGCTCAACTAGCACCAACTTGGTGTTGATAAACGAAAGAAGAGAGGTGGTGTCAATACAATATTTGAGAACAGAAGGAAGACCTTTAGAAGTTGTTCAAAACGGAATAAAATCATTGAAGCAAAAATATAAGGACTTAAAAATTGAAGCAATTGGTACAACTGGATCTGGTAGAATATATATTGGTAAGCAGGTTGGAGCAGATTATATCAGAGATGAAATAACCGCACAGGCAAAAGGTATCAGAGAGCATTCAGAAAATGTTGATACAATCTTTGAAATCGGTGGACAGGATTCCAAGTTCATAAGATTGAATGAAGAGGGTGTTGAGGACTTTCTTATGAACAAAGTTTGTGCTGCTGGAACTGGATCTTTTGTGGAGGAGCAGGCCAAAAAACTAAATATACCATTGGAGGAATATGGTCCGTTGGCTTTGAAGTCCAATCATCCAGTGTTCCTTGGCGACAGATGTACTGTATTCATTCAATCTAGTGTTGATCAGAGTCTGTCCACGGGAGAGAAGATAGATGATATTGCAAGTGGTGTTTGCTATTCTATTGTGCATAACTACTTACACAAAGTTGTTGGAAATCGCGAGATAGGAAAAAATATCTATCTTTCTGGAGGAGTGTGCTTCAATTATGGAATTGTAGCTGCTTTCAAGCATTATTTTCCATCCTTGTCCGTCGCTCCTTATTTCTCCGTAACAGGTGCCATTGGAATTGCTTTGATATCTTTAGAGGAGCATTCAACTAAAAATCCAAAAGACAGACATTTGAGCAATGAAAAGGAAATTAAACAAAATAGAGAGCTGTTTAGAGAGACACAGAGTTACTTCATAGGTTCATACACAGGTGAATTGGATAGCAACAAAAAGACAATCGGAATACCAAGAGCACTGATGAATTATAAATTATTTCCAATGGCTCTGGGATTCTTTACAACTTTAGGATTCAATGTGTTATTATCACCGAAATCTGATGAAGATATAATAAAGAGATCTCAATCATTGGCTGTTGAGGAGACCTGCTATCCTGTTAAGTTGATTTTAGGACATATGGATTATTTGGTTGAAAAGAAAGTTGACGCAATATTCATGCCTTCTGTTTATACAATGAAACATGACAATTCTGCAGTTGAGCATGACTATGGTTGTGTCTTCATGCAGGGAGCATCTAAAATTCTTGGTGAGCTGCTTGATTTAGAAGGAAAGAATATAAAACTGTTGAATCCGGTTCTGTCTATGCATATGGGCCAACCTCAATTGGCCAAGGAAATGATAAATATTGGGACATCGCTCGGTTTCAGCAAGCTGAAATGTACAATGGCAATGGCAGTAGGTGGAAAGAATATTTTGTCCTATACAAATAAGACAGAGAAGCTGGGTAAAAAATTGCTTTCAAACATCAAAAAAGATGAGAAAGTCCTGGTGCTTGTCACAAGAACCTATGGTATTGAAGATGATGTATTGAGTATGGGAATCAAAGACATACTTCTGAACTATGGCTATAAAGTAATAACATTGGATCATCTATCAGCTCACAATGAAAACCTTGAAGAGGCATATCCAAACCTTTATTGGCCATTTGCTCAGCACATCGTTGGTGGAATGAAGCAGATAAAAGAGAATCCCAATCTATATGCAGTATATCTAACAAATCATGGATGTGGTCCTGATTCTATGATATCTCATTATGTAGGTGAGATAATGGGGGACAAACCATATCTTCAGATAGAAGTTGATGAGCATTATAGCAGTGTTGGACTGGTAACAAGAATTGAAGCATTTCTCTCAAGCATTGAGAATTCTAAGAAGAATCATAGTGATGCCAATGCACTTCCTTTCATAAATGATAGTTATTTCACCGATATGGAATCTTATGTTGTGAGGATGAATGATGGCTCCATCCTAAATATTGCAAATTACTATCCATACTCAACAATATATTCCAATCTGTTGAACAGCAAAGGAATCAAAACCAGAGTTCTTCCTGAAAGCGATGAGGAGAGTCTGTTCATTGGAAAAGCTGAGATAAGAAGTAAGGAATATGCAAGTCTGTACTCCTTGATTGGAGATATCCTGCATTCAAATCCCAAAGTTAATGATGATTATTTGATCTTTCAAAACAGAGGGACTGAAATTGATGGACAGATACCACGTGTCTGCAGATCGATTCTCGACAGAAAAGGTTTCAGTAACAATGGAATTGTTACAATGAACATTGAAGATCAGAATACCAACAAAGATTTTTTGTATACATCTGTGTATGGAGATTTACTTCTTGCTATGGATAAAAAAGATAGAGATAAATTCATTTCAAAAGTCCCTACAAGAAAGAATATAGAGAACATAATCTCTCATTTGAATGAGTATTATGACTATGATTATAAATATTATCTCTATGGAGATCCTCGTTGTCTTTACAACAGATTCTTAAGCAACCGCTATGTAAATAAAATAGAAAGTAAAGGTCCTGTTGGATACATGTCTCTTACTGAGAATCTACTTTTCAGCATGATGGAATATGGAAGAGACATTGAAAGTTTCATCACAGATATCAATTACTTCAATTCTTTAATTGAGGGTAATTCCCCTATGTTCGATAAGTTTGATGCAGAAGCATATTTGAATAATTTGAAAATTGAAGCTGATGAAACATTTGAAAAATTTACAACATTGAATGGTCGCTTCAGAATAGCTAAATCAAAGCAGAGAGGCCTTTTAGCAATTCAATTCTCACCGATGTATGAAAATCTATCAATTCTCATGGAGATGATGAGTAATGATGATTTTATCAACATATCAATCGATGGTAGCAGCAGTGAAATGGAAAAAATAGAAACGTATTTAGAATTCAAATAAGTGAATTCAATATTGATGGAGAGATCAATATTATATTTGTGTTAGTTTTAACTAACAAAGGAGAATGTATGAAAAAATTAGTATTGTTAATTTCAATAGTTTTTTTAAGTTTTGGTATTTATGCTCAAGGTAAAACAGAGAGTATTGTGAATACTGATGATGCAAGAATAGATATAGTTGCTGGTGTACCAAAGGCACCACCAGCAATTCCTATTCTACGAATGATTGAAACGGGAGCGATGGATGATGTTGCAAACCTTTCATATGAGTTATGGAGCACTCCAGAGCAATTGATTGCAATGATACAAGGAAGTGATGCAAATATGTTTGCTCTTCCACTCACTGTAGTTTCAAAGCTCTATAACAAAGGTATTCCAATTCAATTGACCAATGTTAATACATGGGGAGTTATATATTTCACAACAACAGATCAATCTTTTAAAACGTGGTCTGATTTGAAGGGAAAGACTGTTTATGTCCCATTGAAGTCATCTCCACCTGATTATCTAACTCAGTATTTTTTGGATAAAGCAGGGCTTGTGATTGGTAAGGATGTAGATGTTGTCTATTCAACTCAAACAGAGATTGCAAACTTGATGATTGCTTCAAAGATTGAATATGCAACAATGATTGAACCACAGGTCACACAGGTAATGATGAAGAATGATGATGTAAGAGTTGTTTATAGCTTTGAAGATCTTTGGAAAGACATATATGGAGAGAGCGAAAAACTTCCAAATGCTGGATTTGGTGGTAAAACTGATTTCATAGAAGCCAATCCTGAGTTAATTGATAGATTTGAAAAAGAATATCAAAAGGCATTGGAATGGGTCATAGCAAATCCAAAAGAAGCAGGTGCTCTCACTGAAAGAGAGATCGGTATAAAAGCAGATGTCATAGAGAGGGCAATACCTAAAATGGGATTGATGTACATGTCTGCACAAGATGCACAGCCATATTTAGCAAAATTCTATGAGTTATTGAATTCTTACAATCCAACTTCAATTGGAGGAAAGATAGCTGATTCAGGAATGTTATATGACCAAGAAATATAACGTAATTTCATTTTTAATCGTTATGACCATATGGTGGATAGGCTCAAAAGTCTTTCCACCATTGGTGGTCCCATCAATTGGAATGGTTGGAGATAGCATGATTAAAATACTATCCTCACCAAAATTGAGATTTCAAATATTGCTGACACTTGAGAGATTGCTTCTGGCACTTTTAATAGGTAATGCAGTTGGTTTTATTATTGGCTATTTCTCAGGTATCAATGAAACCTTCAGAAAATTGATAAAACCAATCATTTCAATTCTACAGGTAACTCCTCCTGTTGCTATATTGATAATTGCAATAATGTGGTTTGGATTCAATGGGAAACCTGCTATTGCGATAGCTTTTCTAGCAATACTTCCAACAATCATAATAAGTGTTCAAGAAGGTATTCTAAATATTGACCATAAATTGATTCAAATGGGAAAGACTTTTAAATTATCTAAGGAATCGATTCTTAAGAACATAATCATACCATCAATTGCACCCCACATTACCAGCGGGTGGAAGATATCTCTTGGAACAGCATGCAAGACTGTGGTTATGGGAGAGGTGCTCACCACAACTACTGGTATTGGTGGAAATATCTCTGAAGCAAGATTGAATCTTGAACCAGAGGGAGTCATAGCATGGACCATCATCACAATAATACTTTTCTACTTGATAGATCTGCTTGTTAAGATGCTGCTGCGTAAAGGAGGAGAGATGGATGCTGACAATTAAAAATCTACAGAAGACTTTTGAAGAGCAATCTTTGATGGCAATCAAAGAGATATCATTCACTGTTCATGACAATGAAATTGTGATGATCATTGGACCTTCTGGTTGTGGAAAGAGTACATTGCTTAACATCATTTCAAATAATGATGAGGATTATTCAGGTACTGTCCAATTTGATAAGGATAGGATTGGATATGTGTTTCAAGAAGACCGATTGCTTCCGTGGAAAACCGTTGAACAAAACGTAAGAATTGTGAATCTGGAAGGCGATAAAGATAACGTTGATAAAATTCTTAATGATGTTGATATACTTCCATTCAAAGATTATTTACCTAAGAACCTAAGCGGTGGAATGAGACAGCGATGCTCCATAGCTAGAGCACTATATTATGGAAGTGATCTGCTGTTACTGGATGAACCTTTCAAATCTCTAGATCATCTTCTTAGAAATGAGATGCTCAAACTTGTTGCCAAAATAAATAGAGATACCAATATCTCAATTCTTTACGTGACTCATGATATTGATGAAGCATTGCTTTTGGCAGATAGAATATTGGTTCTTTCCAAAAGGCCTTCAGTCATAGTTGATGATTTCAGAATTTTAGAGAATCCAATGGAAAGAGATTTAGAAGATACAAAATTTATAGAATTGAAAAAAAGAATAATACAGACATTAGAGGAGAAAAAAGAAAATGCCATATATCAATAAATTGGAGCGAGCTAAACTGATGAGAAGAGATGAATTGTTACCATTTAATGATGGTCAAATATTGAGTACCAAATTGAGCAGCAATGATGCACTCTCGATAGAGCTATATTCAATAGCGAAAGGTGAATCAATAAGCTCTCATAATCTGATGAATCAGACACTGTATGTTGTTTTGACAGGAACTCTGGAAATATCAGGAACTGAAGTCGGTGATAGATGCTATTTACTCGTTGAAAAAGATACTCCATCTGAATTGATAGCAAATGAGAATACTATAGTTTTGATCTATACCTTTGCAGAAAGTGTTGAGTTAAAGAATTTATCAAAAAACATAAGTGAATCTTTCTTAGATAAGATTGACCTTGTTAAAGAAGCTGTATCAAGTAAGATATTACTTCAGAGAAGAGAAATAAGTCTGACTCTATTCTCGTTTGATACAGGAGAGGGCTTATCAACACATAAAGCAGGAGGGGATGCAATGGTAATTCCATTGGAAGGTGAGGTCAATGTTATGATTGGAGATGATTCTTATACTGTTGAAGAAGGTGATTT
>JALNVT010000151.1 GCA_023231265.1 Sphaerochaetaceae bacterium | reverse complement strand
TGCAGCTTGGTGATGCCCATAGATTGGCACTAGTGAAATTTGCACAAAGACACGCTTTGAAAATAGGAATGAGTCTTCCTTTTTTTAAAATAGAAGATTTTGCTCTGTATTACCGACAATCATGTCAGGCAATAGAGTTGGGTGAAGGAATTTCTGATGAGAAATATATCTATAATTATGAATCGTGCATCACATCTGATCTTCTGTACTGCGTCAATCAACAGGTGTCTATCGCATCATTCATTCATCCATCAATTCACTTACTTGAGAGATATGATGAGATGAACAACACAAAACTGCTTGAGACTTTGAAGATGTTTGTCGAACATGAAAACAGTGCCAAAGAGACAGCACTTCATCTGAATATTCATAGAAATTCTCTTGCATACAGATTGAAGAGAATAGAGCAGATCACCTCAATTGATTTTCAAGATGGAAATACAATCTTTGTCTTGAAACTCTCTTTCAATATAAGAGAATTTCAAAACAAAGCGAAGCAATTAGTCTAGTGTTCATTTTCTATAGAATTATTTGATGGTGACAAATGATTTTAAAATTCTTTCTTAGATAGTTTTTTATTGATCATCGATGTCTGGATAACCTTTGAGCTCAATCATCTCTTTGACCTTTTTGACACAACCTTCCATATCTTTTTGAAGTTCAAAAACCCAAAAACGTATTACAAACCAACCAGCGGCCTCAACTTGCATATCTCTGAAGATATCATCCATTTTTCTGTGTCCTGATTTTGTTGAGTGATATTGCAGGCCATCTACTTCAATATCTAAATTGAAATCGTCACTCATATAAGCTAAATCTAGTCTTCTACCTACCAGAGGAACCTGAGTCTTTGTTTGAATATTGGCTTCTTTTAAAGCATAATATAATTTCGTTTCCCATGGTGACTCAAATACAGGCTTTTCTGAATCTTCATATTTCTTCTTTGGTTTAGGAGAATTTGCAAGTTTTTCTAATATTTTCACCTTTGAACTCCTACAGGCCTCTCTATCTCCTATAAGCAGCAAGAGAGCTTTTGCACGACTTATTGCAACATTATATATATATTGGTTGCTCTTATCAGTTAGATACCATTTCTTACCTTCTGAATGGGTTATTTCTCTGTTGTACGCTACCACAAATATAATTATATCGCATTCATTTCCTTGGAAAGAGGCAACTGTCTTTGATAGAACCTGATTCTCATCTATTTTTAAAGAATTTAATCTATCTTTAATTGTATTTACAACAACTCTCAAAGGTGAAATAACTCCTATTGAGCCTTTATAATTATTATCTATCAGTTTTTTTACGTGAGATACTGCTGCATCTATCTCATCTTCAAAACTATCTTTTATATCAAACCATTCAACTGCATGTTTAAAACCACAGTTCGTTGGGAAATTCAATTTGCTAACATCTGTACGTGTTCGCAGTTCATTTCTATAAAAATAATCATCAAATATCTCAGCTATTTCTGGAGCGCATCTAAAATGCTCTTTCAATGTTATCTCTTCTGCTTTAACAACACTGAAAGCTGTAGCATTTAGATAGTTGTAATTACCCAGCTTTGATAGATTGTATTTGTTGAAGAAATATTCATTTCTTGCTTCACTTACAGAAAGGATTGGTGGAAGCTGTTGAGGGTCTCCCATGACAACTGTACTTTTAGCTCTGAAGAGAGCTGGAATGATAGATATACAATCACATTGAGCTGCTTCATCGATAATGACCCTATCAAATATTCCAGGAAGGCATGGTGATGAATACTGCAGAGATAGTAAGGTTACAGCCCATGATGGATGAATCTGTAAGAAATGTTTGAAGTAAACTTCATCTTGAAGTTTGGCATCATTCCCATTTCTTTCTATTACATTTACAGAGTTTTTTTTCCAATATTTCCCTTTAATTGCATCAATCGATTTTAATAGATTTTCGTCTTCTTCTAAGGCTGAAACTCGGGTATTTTGATTGTAGAAATATCCATCGTATTTAATATTATCTATTTCTGAATATAGATTTTCTATTTTCTTTTTTATTGAAAAATCTGATGAGTTTTCTTTTAAAAGTGATATTGATTTTTCAAGCTGTTTTCTTGCTTTGATGTACTCATGATAATCGTTTATCAATGCAATGATGAATGATTTTATCTGTTCATCATTGCAATCATTGAGTTTCATCTCAAATAGAGAAGGAACAGTTTCTTTAATCTTCTTTATGGATTCATTATGTACTTTTTTATTTCTGAATTTCCAAATAAGTTTTCCAATTATTGTATTTTTGCAATCCTTTAAATTTCTGACATTGTCTTTCAATATATTTATATCATCACCAGAAAAAGGTAAATTCTCTTCCTCACATAAAGTGGTAATAAAAATTTTATTCTTTATTTTATAATATAAATCTAAAGATTCATAATAATCATTGAGGAGAACATCGTCCTTATCAATCATCTTTCGAAAGTTTGAAAGCAAATTCATATCTCTCTGTAATCTGTTGCTATTTGCTAATTTGACATCAGATGTTATGTTGTTAGAAATTGATGTTTCAATATCTTTTTTATACCACTGATTGTTGAGTTGCTCTGTTTCATCATGGCAAAATTCAGTGAGATACATATTTTCGTTAATGTCTTTGAATAGAGATTTAGATCTCTGTCTGATTGCAGACACAGCTTTATGGTTCTTACTGGTGAAAAGAACTGATTCATTGTAATATATACTGTTTGCAATTATATTGGTCGCTACTTGAGATTTTCCTGTTCCTGGAGGTCCAGTAATCTTACTGGTTGGATTGTTGAGAGCATGTTCCAAACTTGTAATTTGTTCACTGTTGCTTTGAATGAAATTTATTCCAATCCTTTTTTCAGTATTTATATGTTTTAAAGGAGGATTTCTATATATGTAAGCAAGAGAAGTATTGTCCAGTTCTCTGTCAGAGACCGAGTTTTTGATATATTGCAGTTCCTTTATCAATACTTTTGAATACTTAAAATCTCTTTCAGTATAAATTGCTAGAGTATTGCACAGTCGCCTCTCTTTGATATTCAAGTTTCTTGGAATGAACTGTGATAACATCTCTGGGTGTAATTTTTCATCATCATTATTTTTCTTTGTAAAAGCTTTTTCAATTATATTGATTGCATTTCGTAAATCAAATAGCCCCACATATTCACCATTTGGATGAGTGTTGTTGACCATTTTTAAGAATGATTTCTCTTTGTTTTTAGGAATGTACAAATTTAAAACAGCATGGTTTATCTTGGCTTGAAAGAAATCAGGGATGAGAGTGATTGTGTTGCTTGAATTTGTTGTGATTATAGATGGTTCCAGTTTGACTTTTACTGGAATTACTCCAACAGGAACATAACGCAAATTTCCATTCAAAGTTTTGGTTGCTATTATTGGATATCCGATGAAAACAGCTTCATCATCATCAAAATGAGTTTTGAATTTATTGATTATATATTGATTCTTTTTGTCATATTTGATTACCAATTCTTGGTTGCGATCTGAAATATCATCTAATTTTTTCAACCAATTACATGGAATGCTTTTGGGCATGAAATATTCTGTATCTTCATTGTCATCATAAAATACATGGGTTGGAACTTCTTCAAGTTTGGCACATTCTATGTAGTAAGACATCAGATTTCTGAAGTCTGTCCACTCTCTACCTGTTGTAGTTTGGGTAAAAGCCTTCTGTTTGGTATGAGGAATCTTCTTCCATATCTGTAAACATGCGTCTGTCAGTTGATACTCTCCTGATATTGTAGCGCAGATATATCCTTCTTGACGTAGCTTTTTTATCACATGAAGATAATTGTCCTCTGTATTTATTTTTTGAATGCCTTTTATTAATTCATCTGCTGTTATTGGAACGCAGGTGCCATCTGAGGTCTCTTTCCATAATTGTAGATACTGCTTTATATATTTCATACTTCAACCCTAATTAAGTGGAATTCCAGATAATGAGCCATTATTTTTTAGGAATTCAATTATGGTCTTTAGCAATCCTGCATCTTTTGTATTCTGAGTTTTTAAATTAATTATTTTATAGAAAAGTCCATCATCTGCTCCTTCTTTGCAGAATTCAGGAAATACAATTCTTCTTTTCAATAAAAACAACATTGACCTCAATGCATAGTTGGAATTATTGGCTTTGCCTTTTTCATAGGAATCTTTATAGATTATTATCAGCTGCTCCATCATATCTATACATTCCTCGTTTGTGATTTTAGGTGAAGATATGAACTCATGATACATCAGCAGTTGATATAGACATCTCATCCACTGATTCACTCTTTGTTTTGATGATTTAAATTTTCTCAAACAACTTTTAAATACAATAATTAAATCATCATCATCTTTGTTGTCTTCCAATAGATTGACTAACAGAGAAGATTCTGCTTGTGTGAGTCTCATATGCTTGATTTCATTTATAACGTAATCAATGATTGGGTTGAAATATCCTTGAGATTTTCCTTGATATGTCCAAGCAATGATCAACAAAATAGATTCATTTGGAATTTTACCTTTAAAGCAATTATCCGCTAATTTATTGAAGAACTGAGTCAATATATCTTCAGTATCAGGTCCTAAATAAGGAATTCTATAATTTTCTTCATTTCCAAAGATGTTGGTTCTTTGAAATCTTTCAACAGTATTTTTGTCTTTATTTGGCCACCTTGTTTCATTGAGATCCAACCCAGCAATTTTTCCGTATCTGATGTAATTGATAAATGAACCCTTAATGTTCTCTTGTTTGATAATGAGAGGTTCTCTATTGAATCTAGTTTTAACAAGAGCCATTGGAGGAGGGAACGATTTTGGTAATTTTGCTTCCATAGATTCCACAGTCTCATTCGAGTCTTCTAATTTTTTCCAATCCAATAATACCTGATCAAAAGGTTTTTCCTCAATTCCATATATGTTACCATATTTCTCACAGGTGATAACAACTTTGGCTCTACCTTGTCCGGGAGTCATGTATGGTTTTATGGAAATAGGGCATTTATGTTTTAATGATTCTATATCAAATGTTTGTTTGAGCTCTTTTAGCTTACCAGATCTATCTTTAGTGCCAATACGAAGAAGAAAATCTACAAGATTTGAATTCTTTTTAATGAATAAATCATCATTAACAGCACCTTCAATTATTTTACCGCCTTCTGCACGGTCATTCTCGTCAATCAAAGTTGAGTATTCTAAAGATGTTCTTCCATTTTCAGTTTTTTGATAGACCATGTGCAAACCATCACAGTGGTCAAAGTATGGAATTTTCCCTTCTTTTTTAATTTTAATAAACGCGAAAGCACCTCTAGAAACAAGAGTTTCGGGTAGTTTTATTATATTGTGGTTCTGAGAAAAAGTATCAATCGACAGATTGTTATCTATCAATATAATAAGCTTATCCTCAGAATTATAATGGTTCAAATGAACCATCTTGTTCTTTTCTTTTACATCTTTTATTGTCCATTCTCCAAGATAGCCCTCAGATGGAAACTTTCCTGTATTGGGGTGGTGAAGAGCTTGAACATAAGTTTTGATTTTATGTGAATCGTATAAAAATTCAGTATCTTCATAATAATTGTCATTGATATTTCCATAAGGATCTGAATAGCTTTTATGCATTGGAATTAAATGCTTTTCATCTTTTTCTTTTACTAAAGTAAGCTGGGTATGAATGCATTTGCTCTCTGCTCTGTCAATGATAACGATCTTATCATTATCTTGTAAATTATATTTGAGCACTTTATCTCTTCTAGCTAAATATGCTGCAACAGATTTCCACAAAAGAGTTGTTTTATCTCTATCTTTAAATTTTGAAAGAAGTAACTCCTGTGCTTCAACAGTTAAATCATCATGAACAGGAATTACAATATTGGTTTCAATATTGTTGAATCTCTCTTTGATAATCCCTTTTTGATAATTTAGATAATTCTCCAAGTCTTCTGCAAGATTTTTTTTTGAACTCTTTGTCAGATTGTTATAATGGGACAGAGCATTGAATATGTTCCATCTGTATGAGATGGTGCTGCTGAAATATTGTTCTATTCCTTTTACTGATGGATTATTAGAATATTTAAGATTTGCGTAATTGATATTGAAATATTCTTTTTTGAAATCTTCGGTATTTGGATTGTTGTGATCAATCAAATAGGGTTTTAGATTATTGCTTAATGGTATGTTTACCATTATGCTATCAAAATCTAATTGATTCTTCAAAGATGGTAAACCGTCATCTGATGACTCATAAAAGTAATATTTGTTTGAACCAAAAAAATCATATACTGCTGTTCTTATCATCAAT
>JALNVT010000150.1 GCA_023231265.1 Sphaerochaetaceae bacterium | reverse complement strand
GACCTCCTTTTGGAACAACTTCATTGAATTCAACAGTGGAATAGTTCAAATAACGAAGAGCAAGATCATCCATATTGTAGATACCCACATTGGAATCATAGAGCCAAGCTGCAATCATTGTATCATACACGATATTTGTGAGTTTGATTCCAAATCTTGATAGTATCTTGTAATCATATTTAATATTCTGACCAATTATACCAATTCTTCCAGACTCTAAATATTCTTTGAAGACCTCTCTGACAGGTTCATCTTCACAGACTCTTTCTCCACCACATACAAGAGGGAAATACCATGCTTCCTTTGGCTCATAAGAAAAGGAGAATCCAACCATATCAGATACCATTGTATCAATACCGGTTGTTTCAGTATCGAAAGCCATGATTCCAGGACCATTTGCAATCTTTTCAAATAAATCTCTCAGCTCATTGATACCAGTGAGAGGATGCAGAGTTGAAGTTCCCAGCAGTGATTCATCAACATTTTGCTCTGATGAATCCTTTTCTTTGTACTCTTCTTCAAGAGCTTGATTTACTTCTGCAGTGATATCTCTTTGATTGTATTGTTTGACACTTTCTTTACTCATGAGACGTTTGAAAGATGCAATCAATGAATTTGATTTCTGCTTCTCAAAATATGGAAAAGCAGCTTCAACATCAAGATTATCAAGAGAGAATTGCTTCAAATTGAAATCATTCAGGATCTCAGGATCTCTAAACAGCTCCACAAGACTCTTAGATAGAAGAGCTTTTTCTCTTCCTTCCTCTAATTTTTTTCTCACGCCTTTTGAAAGTTTTGTAATATTTGCATAAATATTATCAAGGTCTCCATATTGGGTTAGAAGCTTTACGGCTGTCTTTGATCCAATACCAGGAACGCCAGGGATGTTATCTGCAGCATCACCGAGCAATGTCAAATAGTCTATGATCTGATTTGGTTTTATCAAGAAATCCTCTTCAACCTCTCTTATACCAAATATTCTGTATTCTTTCTGTCCTTTCTTTGGAGGACGCAGGGCATACACTCTGTTGTTTACAAGCTGGAGTAAATCTTTATCAGCCGTGAATAAAACAGCCTCAAGATCAAGTGCTACAGCTTTATCACTCAATGATGCAATGATATCATCAGCTTCTAGGCCTGCTTTTGCATAGGTTGGAATCTTCATTGTCTCTAACAATGAGATGATAACAGGAATCTGCTCTTTGAGGTCTTCTGGTGCTGCATCACGATTTGCTTTATATAGGTCATACATATCATGTCTGAATGTGGGACCTTTTGAATCAAGAGCGACAACAAGATAATCTGGTTTGTATTCTCTGATTACCATTGATAATGAATTGAAGAATCCATAAATTGCAGAGTAATTCTTACCATCTTTATCCAATAGAGGATTCATGAAGAAGGCATAGTAAGATCTGAAGATCAAGCCAAAGCCATCAATGATGTAGAACTTTTTTCTTTCAACTCCATCATCTTCATAATCCATTGTTATGACACTTTCCTCTATCTGTTCTTCTTTCAGCACCACTTCTTTCTTCTTCATTTTCAAGCTTGGCATTTTATTTTCTTTCTGTGCAATCTTACCATCTTCAAAATCTTTATCATTAAATAAGTCCTGCATTATTACTCCTCAAAATTCATTTCTAATGTATCATATGCCAATGCCATAGTTGGTGGTAAATCAGCATTATCTTTTTCATGTTCCAGTCCATGAGCTATGTGTGTGAACAGAGTTTGTTTTGCTCCAATTCTCTTTGCCATAGCAACTGCTTGGCTTATGTTGTAGTGAGTCTTGTGCTCTTTATGTTGAAGTGCCACAAGAACAAGCAGATTTAAATCTTTTAAATACTCAAGAGTCTTTTCTGGAATGTTATTGGTATCTGTTAAGTATGCAACGTTGAATATACGATATCCAAAAATTGGCATATCTCCATGATATATAATAAGCGGAGTCACTTCAAATCCACCTATATTGTAGGTTTTATATGCTTCAAGTACATTTGTATATAGATGTGGTACAGCTGCCTTTTTATATGCAGTTTCACTTTTAATTACATAGGTGAAGTGCTTCTCAATGTGCTTGATGGTGGCCTCTGAGCCATATATTGGCAGACTTGTCTTGGTTGTAAAAACTCTGAGGTCATCAATTCCATGTACATGATCTGCATGAATGTGTGTATAAAGTACGCCCTCAAGTTCATTTAAATTTGCTCTCAATGCCTGAAGTCTGAATTCAGGAGTTGTATCAATAAGTAAATTCTTACCATCTTTCGTAAATAAAACGCTGGAGCGATATCTTTTGTTTTTGGGATTGGTTGATGTACATGTTGCACATTTACATCCAATAACAGGAATACCATGACTTGTCCCTGTACCCAAAAAGTTCAATGAATATGACACCTAATTGCCCTTCACTGAATCAGAGATCTTTGTTGCTGCATCCTGTCCACTCTGCAGACCACTATCCAGTAAACTTTTAAGAGCATCACTGTTAGCTGCATCAGTCAGATCATCTAAGGAAGCACCAGTTTTTTGTGTTACCTTTTCACTCAAATCATTCAATTTATCACTGTTATCTATTGAGCCCTGTTCATATCCCACACCCAGATATTCTATACTGAATGAAGGAAAAAAGAAAAACATTGCAAAAAAGCAAATTATAGCCACCATAAATGGCTTAATTAATATATTATTGATTCCACGACTTGCCATAATCAATCTCTCCTATTGGAAATTTTACTATAATTCTTTAAAAATATTACAGGGTTCATAATATCACAAATATTGTGTATTACAAACCCTGATTTTAATAATCAATAATTATTTAATGGCCAAATTTACTTTTAGAAAAGTAACAGTGATATTCCAACTTTACCATCACTCCAGTCTGAATCACCAGGAATTAATTTAGTATAATCTGAATCTTCTAGGTTAAATTCTGTAGGTAATGTGTATGAAGCTGATAGAGTCAAAGATTGACTTAACAGTACATCTACATGAGCTTTGTATGTGAAGTTAGACTTCATAAAGATATCTGTAAATTCAAAAGCATCGCCATTTTCATCTGTTACACCATCATCAGTGATGTTCATTTCAAATTCTGGGCCTGCAAGCAAACCAACTCTCAATACACCAAAGATATCTTTGTAGATACCAGCTGCAAGGTGATTGGTGAACTCGATTGATTCTACTGTACCATTGCTGACTGTACTTGATCCAAATACAGCTGTATCTGCTACTTCAAATAATAAGAAATTCAATCTGGTTTCAGCACCAAAACGATAGTTGTCAGGATCTGTTAAATCTTGTGCATCGAAAGAATCGGTCGTAACATCATTTTGAAATTGAGCTGTTGCTCCAATGTTAAAATCAAATGCACGAGCACTAACAGCTACAGGTGCAAACAAACAAATTGCGCATACTAATGATAATAGTTTCTTGTTCATAATAATAAAATCTCCCGCTCAAATGGTGAGCAATGCCTTTAAATATTTTTCATTTTCGTTTTCATTTACTTCGTCTACATTATATATCAACAACTGACTAGAGTTATTGTTACAGAGTTTGTTAATTTTAGCAATACAAAATTATTATCAAAGCAATTTAACTTATATTTTTAAAGAAAATATACAATTAAACTTTACATAAATATAGTAAAATTATCATCAATTCTTTAAAAATAAATTAACTTACTATTACTGTCTTATCTACCTAAATTTATTGATATATTTCATATAAATAACCATAAAACATACCACTGCAGTGATTGAAACTGACAGAAAAAAACCTCCCATTTAAAAAAAGAGAGGCTTTGAAATATTTTTACAGATATTTATTATTTTGAATGTTTTTTGTAACGCTTCCAATCTGTTGATGGCGCATCACTTGGCATTCTCCAATCCCCTCTTGGAGATAGAGTGACAGATCCAACTTTTGGACCATCTGGCAATGTTGATCTTTTGAACTGCTGTGCAAAGAATCTCCATATGAATGTATCTAGCCATCCGTTGATAAAATCACTGTCATAAACTCCATCAAAGGCATGAACTGCAAGCCTTGAGATCTTTGAGAAGGAGAATGAACAACGTACAAAATAATAGAGGAAGAAATCATGCAGTATGTAAGGACCAACAAGGTCTTCTGTTATCTGCGATATCTCTCCATTACCTGTAGGAGGTTTCAACTCAGGACTGACAGGAGTGTTGACGATATCAAGAAGAACTTCTTTGATGTCATCGTCATTGTTATTTGCAGTGTATGTTACAAGATGTTTAACAAGAGTTTTTGGAACTGATGAATTCACACCATACATTGACATGTGATCACCATTGAAAGTAGCCCATCCAAGAGCCAATTCAGATAGATCTCCTGTTCCAATAACAAGGCCATTCACCTTATTGGCCATGTCCATCAGTATCTGAGTTCTCTCACGAGCTTGAGAGTTTTCATAGACGACATTGATCTCTTTTTCATCATGTCCAATATCTTTGAAGTGCTGTCTTACAGCTTTTGTTATGTTGATTTCATTGAAGGAGACCTTCAGTGCATTTGCAAGTTTCTCACTGTTTGATTTGGTTCTTTTTGTAGTTCCAAAGCAAGGCATTGAGATTGCATGTATTCCTTCCAGTGGTAAGTTGCCCTTTTTGAAGGCTCTCACTGTCACAAGCAATGCAAGTGTCGAATCAAGACCACCTGACAATCCAATAACAGCAGATTTACAATGTGCTGCATTCAGACGTCTCAAAAGTCCCTGCGATTGTAGATTCAATATCTTCTCACAGTTTCTATTCATCTGAGATTTAGATGAAGGTATGAATGGATTCTGAGATATTGGCATATCTTCAATTGAAGTCTCTTCAACCTCAACATCAAAATAAACATTATCATAGCCATCTACATCACTGTAGAAGGTGTTCATCTTTCTTCTATCATTTGCCAAAGATTGAACATCAATGACTGCTGTATTTATTTTATCTCTATCACTGATTACCCTAAAATCATCAACCTCTTCACTGTCATAGAAAGTTTTTCCATTTTGACATATCAGATTGTGAGCTGTGAATACAAGGTCTGTTGAGGACTCACCCTCACTTGCTCCTGAATACAAATATGCTGCAATACATTTAGCACTTTGCATCTCGACAAGTTTTCTTCTGTAATCACTCTTTCCAACAAGATCATCTGTTGCAGATGGATTTGCTATTATAGTAGCCCCAGCTACACAGTGGCTTTGAGATGGTGCATTTGGCACCCATAGGTCCTCACATATCTCTACAGCTAGAACAAAATCTTTCATCTGATTTGCACTGAATGTAAGTCTTGTTCCAAACATAACCTCTTGATCCAGTAACTTTATTTTCTTGTTTTCGTCTTTAGGGGTCGAGAACCATCTTTTTTCATAAAATTCTTGATAGTTTGGAATATTCAATTTTGGTACAACACCCAAAATTATTCCATTTTTAAGAACAACTGCAGTGTTGTACAGTTTGTTTGATTCTATTAAAGGTGCTCCAATAACAGATAATACGCTTGGATATTTTTTACTTTCTTCTACAATTTCTTTCAATGAATCCATGACTCTATCTTGAAGATCATTCATCAGAAATAAATCTGCAGCAGTGTAAGCTGTAATGGAGAGTTCAGGGAAAACGAGAACTCTAACTTTTTCTTCATCAGCTTTTTTTATAGCTTTAATAATTTGCTTTGTATTTTGAATAACATCTGCGGGATATAATATTGGAGAAGTTGTTCCAACTTTTATAAATCCATCTTTCATCTGTTACCTCCAAATATATCTTAATTTAATTACATACTATCTTTAAATATGGTATTTGAAAAGGCAGGAGATAAATTATCTACTATTTTTCGATTAGACTTTTTTTTGTATTTACAAAGTAAATATTTCATTCTATTTTTACTAAATGGAACACAAAATAGAAATATATGGAGAGGGAACACGAGAGTTGATTTCCATTCTCCTAAAACGAGCAAATGCGGCAGTAGAAAAATTCAATTCTATAAGTAATGATTGTTATTTACAGAATATCTCACACATATATTTTTCAGAGATAAAAGAACTTGGTTATTATGTTGTCGGAACAATGGAAATAGTTCTATCCAAACGACTTCTCGAAACTGATATTTCTATGGAATTTCTTGATTCAATTGTCCTTCATGAGACAGCTCACTACATCAATTGGATTATAAATGAAGATTCAACACACAGTAAAGAATTTAAAGATATAGTGCAGAAAATAGGAGCTCCTCTTGAATTTACGAATGCAAAGGTATCTCTAGAGATTGGTAAAGATACATCCTCCCAACTTTCTAAAATAAAAAAACTGCTTGCACTCAGTGGATCTTCAAATGCCAATGAAAGCCATT
>JALNVT010000149.1 GCA_023231265.1 Sphaerochaetaceae bacterium | reverse complement strand
TGGGAACTGCTTCTTATCATGCATAGCAAGTCTGTAAGCTGTGCTTTCTGCAGGAGTTGCTTCAAGATTGAACAGATCTCCATACTTCTCTTGATAATCAGCCAATCTAGCCCTCATGTGATTGAGAACTTCAATTGAGAATGCTTTTCCCTCTTCTGTTGATATGTCTTTTCTGATCCAGTTTGCATTCAAGCAAGCTTCATTCATACCAACAAGGCCAATCGTTGAGAAGTGATTCTCAAATCCACCGAGGTATCTCTTTGTATAAGGATAAAGTCCCTCTTCAAGAAGTCTTGTAATGATCTTTCTCTTTATATCAAGAGATCTTGCTGCAACATCCATCAAATTATCGAGTTTGGAATAGAAGTCCTCTATATCTGTTGCTTGATAAGAAAGTCTAGGCATATTGAGTGTCACAACACCGATACTTCCTGTCGATTCTCCACTTCCAAAGAACCCTCCACTCTTCTTTCTGAGCTCACGTAGGTCCAATCTCAATCTGCAGCACATGGACCTAACATCACTAGGTTCCATATCACTGTTTACATAGTTTGAGAAATAGGGAGTGCCATATTTGGATGTCATCTCAAATAAGAGCTTGTTGTTCTCTGTCTCACTCCAATCAAAATCTTTTGTTATTGAATATGTTGGAATTGGATACTGGAACCCTCTTCCATCAGCATCACCTGCAATGAAGACCTCAATGAAGGCTTTGTTGATCATATCCATCTCCTTCTTGCAGTCGCCATATGTGAAGTCCATCTCCTTTCCACCAACAATTGCAGGAAGATTCTTAAGATCTTCAGGAACTGTCCAGTCGAGAGTGATGTTTGAAAATGGAGCTTGAGTTCCCCAACGAGATGGAGTGTTGACGCCAAATATGAAGGATTCAATGCTCTGTTTTGTCTGCTCATATGAAAGACCATCGGCTTTTACAAATGGAGCTAAGTATGTATCAAATGATGAGAATGCCTGAGCTCCTGCCCATTCATTCTGAAGGATGCCAAGAAAATTGACCATCTGATTTGCAAGTGATGAAAGATGCTTTGCAGGTTTGCTGTTTATCTTACCAGTTACCCCACCAAGGCCCTCTTTGATCAACTGCTTCAAAGACCAACCGGCACAGTAGCCAGTGAGCATTGATAGATCGTGAATATGAAGGTCAGCATTTCTATGTGCATCACCAATTTCTTGATCATAAATTTCAGATAGCCAGTAGTTGGCCGTTATTGCACCACTGTTTGAAAGGATCAATCCGCCCACACTGTAAGTAACAGTGGAGTTCTCTTTAACTCTCCAGTCATTCAATTTGAGATAATTATTTACAATGTCTTTGTAATCAACAATTGTTGATTGCATGTTTCTAATTTTTTCTCTCTGTTTTCTGTAAAGAATATATGATTTTGCAACATCTGCATAACCTGCTTCAATGAGTACATGTTCAACTGAATCTTGAATATCCTCAACAGATACAAGATGATTTTTAACTTTCTCTTCAAAATCTGATGTTACTTTCAATGCTATGAAATCAATCATATTCGGATTGTATTCCCTTTTGGTAGCTTTAAAAGCTTTTTCTATAGCACGAGCAATTCTTTGAATATCAAAGTCAACAATGTCACCATTTCTCTTGGTTACGTTATACATAATCTATATCTCTCCTTTAAAATTAAACTTACAATTAATGTATATCTAAGTAAGCACCCAGACTGAATCTAATTATAGCAACCTTTTTATAATAACGCAATATAAAAGGTCATATTTTTCACATAACACTATCTGTAGTGTAAAAGTTAATATTTTACTAAAGCAAAACTTAAAGTTCTTATATATTATATACCTCGAATTTGCACTGAATCTATATAACTTTTAAGTACTTTTACCATAGCTTTTTCTTCATCTGCGCTATACCCATGCAGCCCCTGTTGAATATTGGATCCTCTATCGCTGAAAGTCTGAAGATAGTACTTCTGATCCTTTCCAATCCACTTTGCAATGTTGATAAGTTCTTCTATGCCATGAAATTCTTTGACTACAGTAGTCCTAAATTCATGATCAATTTTACTATGTTTTAAAATTTCTATAGATTTTTCAAAAGGTTCAATATTTATGTTGGAATACCCAACAGATTTTGCATAACCAGCACGGTCACTCTTTACATCCATGGCTACATAGTCAATTAAATTCAAATCTAAAAGATTCTGAAGTTTGTCTGGCAATGTTCCATTTGTATCAAGTTTTACAAGATACCCCATAGATTTTAAATATTCACAGAATTCAACAACACCTTCCTGTATCAGAGGTTCTCCACCAGTTAGGCAAACACCGTCCATATAGCGTTTTCTTTTTTCCAAAAATTTGTTTATCTCTTCTTCATTCAAATAAGGTTGTGATTCTGGATTCAGAACCAAATCAGAATTCTGACAGAAAGGACAACGAAGATTGCATCCTCCTGTGAATAAGGTGCAAGCCAACTTTTCAGGATAGTCAACCAGAGTAGATTTAATCAAGCCATGAAATTTCATATATTACCTCTTTATATTTCAAGCAAGCAACTGTTACAAACTCAATACATTTATAAGTGAGAAAAACAGTGCTTTACATTATATCCTTACGGATAAAAGAACATTTTGCAATCAAAAAGGTCGTCATTCTTTAAATTATGTAACTTTGTCACAATTAATTATAATTATGAACATCTCAATTTTTACGTCAAAATTAGGTCAAATTCATTCTACTTTAGAATATAATAATTACTTACTAAATAAGAAATTAGAAATATTACTTAACATCCGTACATTTACAGATAATAATATTATACTACTGAGCATATACTTAATTTTTTCTTTTAATTATTAGTAATTCATTTTATTTTACTTCAAAATTTTAGTTAATCCTAAATTTATTTTGTTTTTTATCATTTTACATCTTGATTAACTTTTCCTTTATCGGTACAGTGTGGTCGTAATTAAAAATAGATGTATTTTTCTTCTTAAAGAAAAGGAAAAACATAGGAGCAATATATTATGCAGAAAGTACATAGCGAATCAGATATCGATTCAATTATCAAAGTTCATGAAACAAAAGACATTTCATTGGCAAAAAAAATGTTTCCAGTTGAAACAGCTAGATTAGCACGTCATCTTCACAGCCAATTACCTGGTTATTACATGACACGTTTGGCTGCCCTTCCTAACTTAGCTAACATGCTAGGAGTTGGTGGTATTTATGTTAAGAATGAAGGCGAAAGAATGGAACTCAATAGCTTTAAAGTTATGGGTGGTAGTTTCGCTCTATTTAAATTCTTCCAAGATAAATTAGGTCTATCTGATGATGAACTATCAGTTGATTACTTAACAAGTGATGAATGCAGAAAGAAGACTGGTATCATTACTTTTGCTTCAGCTACTGATGGTAATCATGGTAGAGGTATTGCTTGGGCATCTAAGATGTTGGGTCACAAATGCATGATTTATGTACACAGTGAAACTAGCCAAGCTAGAATTGATGCTATCAAAGCTTACGGTGCAACTGTTAAAGTTATTCCTGGAAACTATGATCATGCTGTTCATCAGTGTGTTGTAGATGCAGAAAAGAATGGTTGGGAAGTAATCAGTGATACAAGTTGGGATGGTTATACAGAAGTTCCTACAAGAATCATGCAAGGTTACACAACAATGCTTCTTGAAGCTCAGAAACAGTTCAGCAGCCAAGGTATCGAATACCCAACTCATGTATTTGTACAAGCTGGTGTTGGTGCATTAGCAGCATCTGTAATTGGTTTCTATGCAGCTCTTTGCAATGGCGTTAACACTCCAAAATTCATCGTAGTTGAACCAAACAAAGCTGGTTGTATCTTTGAAAGTGCAAAAGAAGATGATGGAAAACCACACAATGTTGACGGTTCTTTATCAACAATCATGGCAGGTCTTGCTTGTGGTGAACCTTCTCCAATCGCTTGGGACATTCTTAAAGAAAATGCTGATGTATTCATGCAGGTTCCAGATTATGTTGCAGCTCGTGGTATGAGAATTCTAGCTACACCATTGAAGGGCGACCCAATGATTATCTCTGGTGAATCAGGTGCTGTTACACTTGGTGCTTTATATCAATTGCTTACTTTACCTGGTAATGAAGAAGTTAAAAAATATTTAGACATCAACCAACACAGTAACATTCTATTCATCAACACTGAAGGAAATACTGATCCAAAGAGTTTCAGACAGATTATCTGGGACGGTGCTGATCAAGTACCTGCAAAGTTTGCTACAGAGAGATAATACTTATAAAATAAGGACTCCGATGCAGTCTAATATTTAGGCTGCATTTTGATATTCTATACCATTCATATATAATAATATTTATACTTAGAAAGCTTAACTTGTGTATGAAATTTATGGAACATATAATTTGATATTGCCATTTACAGTTGATATATCCATCAGATGTTCAAACTGTGGGTGGCTTTTTTCTATAAAAAAAAGAGCTCAAGAGCTCTCTTTTTTTACGGTTGATTGTCATCAAGCTTCAATCTCTCCGACTTTTGTGAAACGATATGAAAATACCAATTTAACAATGATTATTGCCACAATTATTCCAAATGTAAGTCCTATAGTATCAGCAAGCCAATCTAAAAGGTCAAAACTGCGACCAACTTTGGATTGAATGAATTCAATTATGATACCAAGAGGAACTCCCAGTATGTAGACATGAAGAATTGGATTGAATATCCAATTGATAACATCATTCTCATCATCAACAATATTCTTAGAAAAAATGGCAGATGCTTTTGTTAAAAACACAAAGAGTCCAAAACCTGTATAGGCTAAAGCATGAGCTCCTTTATCGGCAAAAGGAAAGATTGAAGTGCTTGGAATATCTCTTGAAGGTAACAAAGAAAATAGGCATATTAGAACAAAACATATTATCGCTGCCATCTGAGATAGATTCTTATACAGTGTCATTCTACTGTTCAATATCTTCCTTTCTTCTGAGTTATATCTGCTTAGGTTCATATAAGTCTCCCTGTATTGCATCGCATTCATCCATACTCTCTTTGAGTAATTTTATTATCATGGATTTATCATATAGATGTCGTGGTGCAGCCAATCTATGAGATGGGGTCTCACATATCAATCTCTGCACTATCATATCAGGATTCAATCTCCTGAGAATGAAAAGACAGTCTTCTACTGTTCTATCATTACTTGGAACACTTATCTCGCCTCTCAAGTAATCATCAAAGAATGTGGTTCCACCTAAGATATCAAGATTGTGGATTTTTATTCCCTCACTTTTTACACTGTTGACCTGATCAACTGTGTTGTTTAAATCAGTTTTTGTTTCTCCTGGCAATCCTGTAATTATATGTGTTGAGACCTTTATTCCTCGATCATGCAGCTTTGCAACAGCTTTTATGTAATCTCCTGATGTGTGCCCTCTGTTTATCTTCTCTAGAGTTTCATCATTGGAGGTCTGAAGTCCAACTTCCACCCAGATGTCTTTAACTTTATTTCTATACGAAGCAATGAGATCAACAATATCATCATTGAGACAATCAGGACGAGTTGATATTATTAACTCTTTAAATTCATAAAGAGACAGTGCTTTATCATAAAGTGTTTTGAGTTCTTCTACATCAGCATAGGTACTTGTCCAAGCTTGGAAATAAACACTGAATGAGTCAACTTTGTATCTTCTTTTTATGAAAGCAATTCCTTTCTCAACCTGTGTTTCAAGAGAGTTAAGTCGAACATCCAAAGGAGCCACTTTTCGTGGTCCTTTTTGAGAAACTCCTCTTTGAAAAGAGGAAGATCTTTTCCATTTCCCCTCTTTGGTTCTGTAATAAGTGGGACTGGCCCCTGTTCCATCACAGAAGTTGCATCCACCACTTCTATCCAGCTCTCTATTTGGACATGAAAAACCACCATCCACTCCGACACGATAAACACTGCAGCCGTAAGTATCAATAAGATACTTTGTATATGTATTCCATCTTTCTTTACTCAAATTAAATAAACTCCAATACTAAAGAAGTCTTCCCCTTATATGTCACGCCAACACCAACAAGGGCAGTACCGGCTCCAAGAGGAGCTCCCAATCCAATATATACGCCCACATCCCCTTCATCCAGAGGATTTACTGAGGAATCATCACTCTTCATGAGGCGGTTTGCACCACTGTCGTATAAATTTTCACTTGGATCATAATCATCATAGGTAAGAATCTTCAGACCAGTTTGAAAATACAATGGGAATATATATTTCCCCAAAGATCTTTGGTATGAGATCTCTGCCAACATATATCCTCTTCGGTATGTACTAACAGGATATCCTATCATTCCTGTGTAACCACCGATGTCATAATAAGATGTCATCAGCTCTTCATT